>CALRLS020000350.1:0-6152 GCA_943368815.1 Cyanobium sp. NIES-981 | reverse complement strand
GAAAAACCCCGAAACGCTCTAAATCATAAGACGAAGCAAAGGTGGCCATCATTTCAATGGCACAACAAGCCAGACCAAAACCCATAGGCCAGATTGAATTGGCTCTTGCCCAGTTGGTCAACTCGTCGAGCGAAGTAAGAATTACCTCACTTTCACCTGTTTTTATATGTACGTCTTTTTCAAGAGAATCGAAAGTCATTTTTCTTCGTACTTTTTATTTACGTTTTCGTACATATTCATCGGAATCTTACTTTTGAATTTAGATCCTTTTATTTCAGGTTTCACCCATTCCAGATGCCCTTTGGCCCAAACATAGGCTAATCCTAATGCCAGCACCACAATGAATATCACCATTTCAACCAAAGTAAACCATCCCCATAAACCATTGGTTTGTTCTATGTATTCTTTGTTTCCGAAAACCGTTGCCCAGGGGAACAGAAACACCAGTTCGACATCAAACAGAATGAAAATAAGGGCAACCACATAAAACCTGACATTGAACCGGACATTGGCATTGCCAATAGGGTCTTCACCTGATTCATAGGTGGTCAGTTTTTCAGTGGTTGGTTTATTAGGACGCAGCAGCCGAGAAATGCCAAATACGAGCATCAGGGCTAATGCAGCAAAAATAAATGCCAGTAAGACTATGCCAAAGTCTGATAACATATTATTGATTATCTAATTCACGGTAGGCCAATATACCACCCAAAACATTGTGTACGTCTTCGAAACCTTGTGATATAAGAAAAGCTTTTGCTTTACCGCTACGGGCGCCACTGCGGCAATGTATATAGATAGGCTGTCCTTTTAATTCTTCCAACTCACTTATTCTATCCGGGATTTCGCCTAATGGTATTAGTTTCGCACCCAGATTATCGTCTTCATATTCATAATCTTCACGTACATCAATCAGATTAATCGGTTGGTCTCCTTCAAGCAATTCTTTCAATTGCTCTGCGGTAATATCATAATTTTTGTCCATTAGTATATTAGTTTTTTCAAATGTATTAGTAATGTAAGACTCTTAATGCAAAACCATAATCTTTTGAATTAAATTCTTTCTGCCGTCAGAAAAGTTTATAAAATAAAGCCCATCAGGCAGGTTGCTTATATTCAACTCTTGCCCCTCTACTTTTCTTGCTATTATTTCTCTGCCCGATGCATCAAAAATGCTGATATGTCTGATACCCTGTACATTCCATTTCAGCACTCCGGGCGTTGGGTTAGGGTAAACCACCAGAGGTTCACCAAAAGGCTCTTCGGTAGCAGTAATCCCACCGGGCGGCGTTCCGGGTTCTGTGACTGCAGGCTTGGTGGCTAATACAGGTCTGACCATCAGACTACCTTTCAATGAGGTATTCCGCAGCCATGATGTTCCGTTATTATAAAAGATTTTACTGGCAAACTGGGGCGTGTTTTTATCTACCCCAACCCCGATTACCTGCTGAGTCAGCTTAGTCCATGCTACATAAAATGTATCTTTGATGGCAACGTTTCTTGCCAAAGGGTAGGATTTGAAATAATTGAGTGTGTCGCTATAATGTACCTTTAAGTCCGATGACTGATATAATGATTTTCCGGGCTTACCTTTATCGTTGTCTAAAATCTGTAAGAGAAAAGATTGATTAGCCGTAGCAGGATTAGTAAAATAGGGGCTGAAATTAATCATTACAGCACCGATGCTATCGGGTTTACTTAATACATACTGAACGGCCACTTTTCCTAAATTCTCGTCAAAATCTGCGCCTATTTCTGCCGTGCCGTCATCATAGGCATAAAAATCGTCTAAGATGGTATAAGTAGAAATTGAATCATTTACGGTGAGGTCAAAACCGGGTAAATCAGGCTGAAATGCATCAGAAGTTGTAATATTGAATTGAAACTTCAGAATGGCTTTGGTTGAGTTAAAGCTGGTAACAGGCTGAAAAATCATTTGCCTTGTGCCTGTAATTTTGGGTGGTAAACTACCAAATGATGCTCCCGGGGCATCATAATATACTCTTGCGGAAACCACATCCTCGATTTTCCAGGCGTAACGGGTGAAATCACCAATGGGCTGTAAATTAAACATTTCAGCTCTGATGGTATCATTTACTTCGGCAGCGGGATTCACGAGGTATTGCCTCAATGGCATGGCTGAATAACGCTTGAGATAAGAAGAGGTAAATCTGGTACAGGCAATATCTTTTGAATAAATGTCTGTGCGTGAGCGGTTTTTGTTCAGATAGATATAGTCTACATGCCAGGTATCAAAAGCGCCGGACTGGCGACCTTTGGCTTCAAATCTGAACTGAAAATTGGCGTGTAGGTAGGCCGTATCTTTTATTGCAATGAGTTGCTGAAAGAATAAATCGCTTTTTAAGTTTCCCTTTTGTTTCCATACAGGTATCCACTTTTTACTTTGATTGAGAAACGAAACTATCAGTGTATCGTCTTCGTCAGGCAATTCACCAATGCCTTTGGCTTGCCAGTAGAAACTCAGGTAAAGCGAGTCAGCAGCTACATATGTCGCTAAATTAATGGGTCTTGAAGTCAGCGAATCTGTTCCGCCATACGATAACTGATTGATATAATTATAAGGTACACCCTTTGCATTCCGGCCATCGAAGGTAGTCACGTATTTACCGGGTTGATTAATTGCGAAGGTATTATTGACAAATGTGCCTCCATTAATCCACAAATTAGGGTCGGGATTTGGCCCAGTGGTTGTTGAAAAATCCTCAAAAAATGGCAATTGAAGCGTTTGGCTGAAAGCAGTTTGTAAAGAAAGAAACAGCAATAAAATAACAGACCTGCAAATCATTACAGGTCTGTTGTTAAAAAAGGAATTCATATAGAAACAAGTCTTTTGCACGTTGTTTGGATATTTTTTATCATAACAGCATCGTGTTAATTGTTAGGCGTATTCGGGTCAGTGCCTGCTACATCCACATCGATAACGTCGCCGATACGGATTTTATTTCCATCGGCTACCGGTCTTTGTTTTACAATAGTACCGTCCGGAGAGCCCTCTACTGTACCGATATAATGAATAGCTAAGGAGAGGTTTTGCCCGGAGGTCAGTATCTCAGCTTCATCTGCGGCCATGCCTACAAGATTCGGCACCTCAACCATCTGGTCACCACGACCATCGCCCACTACTAATGTTAATTTTGAACCTTTGGGTACTAAGGAACCCGCACTTACTTCACGGCCATCAACTTTTATTTTCAGAACCGCGTTTTCTTCCAGCGCAGCAATATACTCAGGGTCTCCGGCTACTAAACCATTGCTCAGCAACTGATTTTTAGCACTTGATACCGACCTACCGATAATATCCGGTATTTTTACCATAGGGGCAGTTTCAGAGACGATCGTCAGATATAGCTTACGGCCTTCTTTTACGCTTGAACCCGCTTTCGGAAACTGCGTAAGTATAGTCAAAGGTCTGGCACCTGCCACAAAAGTGCAATCGCTTACTTCGTAATCAAGGTCACGGTCGTCAAGGGCTTTCTCCATTTCTTCCAGAGTCATGCCTTTCAGTTCAGGAACAGTAATAGACTGCCCGTGATTGGTGCTCCAGGGAAGATAAAGAAAGAAAAAACTAAAGAAAAGTATCAGGAATATAGCTATGATGATACCAATATGCGTGAAAATATCTGCTCGTGAACTTGTACTAAATTTTGCCATTTGAATAGATTTGCATTCAGAATTCTATAACATGTATATTGTATGCATTATTATAGAATCAATGCAAAAAAAAGGTATTTATTGGAAATTACAAAGACTTTTTATTTTATGCCGCCTGTCCAGTTTTTTAACGGCTTTTGCAATGCCAGAATAATAGCGCCTACAATCAGACAGAACCATACAATGCTCATAAACATCTGAGGCATTTCCTGCACTCGCTCTTCATTGAAACCTCCTGCAAATAAGCCTGCAAACAGGTTGCCCAGGGCGGTAGCCACAAACCATATACCCATTAGCTGACTTAGATATTGCTTAGGTGCTAATTTGGTATAAGCACTTAAACCTACCGGACTCAAACATAATTCGCCCAAAGTATGGAAAACATAAGTAAAGGTAAGTATAAATGCAGAAGCTTTTATTCCCTGAACAGCTGTTTTCGCACCAATTACCATGATATAATAGCCCAAAGCTACCAGCAATAAAGCAATACCGAATTTTATGAGTAAAGGAGGATTCATTTTTCGTTTTTCAAGGAATATCCAGATACCGCCTACCATTGGCGCAAAAAGCAGGATAAAAAAGGCGTTGAAATTCTGAAACCAGCTTGAAGGCATATTAAAAGGGAGTTCAGAGTGGCGGTCGGCAAAAATCTGCAATGAAGAGCCCTGCTGCTCGAAACCTGCCCAGAACAATACCGCTCCCCAGAAAAGAATAAAGAGAATAACCACTCTTTTCATTTCTATTTTAGACAAGCGAGAGGCAAATAGTAGATTAGCAAAGTAAATCAAAACAACTGCCACACAGATAACGCCCATTGAAGTAGCCACTCCTTTTTTGCTGTCCCAACTGAAAATGCCGTTGAACTGCATGATGGCAATAAATATGATTAAGGCAGCTAATAATATCCAGCTAAGCGGTTGTAGTTTGATGGGTGCGCCGCTTGCATCTGATGGCTGGGCTTTAGGATAGAGACCTTTGTCTTTCAGATAGGGCGTTGCAAAAATGCGATAATTGACAAGCCCTAAAAACATTGCCACCGCTGCCGCTCCGAAACCATAATGCCAGCCAACTTTTTGTCCCAGATACCCAACGATGGTGATACCTAAAAAAGAACCCAGGTTGATACCCATATAGAAGATAGAGAAGGCTGCATCACGCACTGCCCCTCCTTCGGGATACAATTCACTTACAATTGAACTAATATTGGGTTTGAGCAGGCCTGTACCGATAGCTACCAGAGCCAAGCCTAAGAAGAACACCGGTTGAGACGAAGGAAAAGCCAGAACAATATGACCCAGCATAATAGTTATACCACCATACCAAATTGCTTTTCTCTGGCCTAAAACATTATCAGCAAGCCACCCGCCGGGTAATGATAATAAATAAACCGAAAATGTGTATAAACCATAAGTAGCTCCGCCTTCACCTTCGTTCAGTCCCATGCCACCGCTGGTCTTATCCAGTAAAAATAATAATAAAATGGCACGCATTCCGTAATACGAAAAACGCTCCCACATTTCGGTAAAAAATAATACAAAAAGCCCCCTTGGGTGTCCAAATAGTGTTTTTTCGTTCATTAGGTTTAGAGTTAAGATGAATTAACGATAGTAAGGATTTGATTTCAATAATCAGAATTTTATCGTAAGTAACGCAAAATTCGGAAAAATTTATCTAACCCTTATTAAAAACTTCAAGTGTAACCTGATTTTCAGCCCGCATAGGCCAGAAAAAGTGCTTCTAAGGGACAGAAATAAGTATTGTGTATAACGAATTTGGTACTTATAAAACGTAGTAGAAAATTTCAGCGAAATTTCGCTGAAATTACTTGTTTCGCATTTTGGGAATACTTATTTTTGTGACATCATACGCTTCCGGAGAGTTAAGAGGTTTTTTTGAAAGGATATTGTAAAGAATGTGGAGCGGCGAATCGGCGGAGCGTATGAAACGAGTACAAAGATTTTTATATGTTTTAAGGTTTAATTTTGCTTAGAATAAAAGATAGAACGGCCCCACTTTTAGTGGGGCTTGTTTTTTGGCTCTGCTCTTATACATCGGTTAAACGGTATGGTGTCACGAGAATCGTTCGCTAAACGTCTGCTTAGAATGGTAGATTGTCTACTTATTAAATTCCAATCAAAAATTGTTTTGAGCTTTTTGTATATTGGTGTGTTTTATTGTTGTAGTTACTTTGCTTGACATTTTACACCACGTGATTATACGGAAAGATAATCTCAATATTCATTTTTAATTTATGGAATTCACTTTTTATTTCCAGATTAACCTGAAGACGACAGCAGCAGTAGATTTATTTAGAAAAGAGGGCTTTGAAGTTAATTAGTCATTCCTTAAAAAGCTGGTTCAGAAATAAAGGGACTTAATTTAAAGATTTGCTTGGTAAAAATATGGATTAAAAACTTAAGCCAAAGAACGATTTGTTCTTTGATTTGATTAAATCTGAGCTTCAAATTGTAACCAATACCTGC
>CALRLS020000349.1:0-6160 GCA_943368815.1 Cyanobium sp. NIES-981 | reverse complement strand
GGAATTAGGCTAAGGATTTTATTCTTTTTAATGAAGTCCATATCCCAAAGAATCAGAACAAGTATTGAGATAACGCCAATAATTAAGGCACCTTCATTGAATAGTTGTGTTACATTCAATAGCTCAGAGAAAGTATTTTCACCGTCTTTCTGAAAGAAATTCTCATCTCCTTCATAATCCTGGTCGATACCTGCTACGTGAGGAATCTGTTTCAGAATGATGATAATACCAATGGCTGTAAGCATACCCTTAATAACCGACGTAGGGAAATAATAACCGATAACCCCTGCCTTTACTACACCCAGAATAATCTGGAAAACACCAGCCAGTACAACAGCAAGAATAAATGAGTCAAAAGCACCAATTTCAGTAATCGCATTCAACACAATAACTGTAAGTCCAGCGGCTGGACCACTCACACCCACTTGCGAACCACTGATGATTCCGACAACGATACCGCCTACTATACCTGCAATAACACCTGAGATAAGCGGTGCTCCTGAGGCTAGTGCCACTCCTAAACAAAGTGGCAGGGCAACCAGAAAGACCACTAACCCTGAGGGTAGATCGTGTTTTAGATTTGAAAAGTTTATTGTTGATTTCATTGTTATATATATGATGAATTGTTCAGAAATTCTACAATTTATTTAAGATTGATATTTTAAGGTTAGAAACTGTTTGAGTTAATCTTGTTCCGTCCAAAATGATTCTTTTTTACAAATACTGCGTCATCAAAATCCCGCGCGGCGGCCGCTCATTTAGCTCTGCTAAACTCCGGTTTTGCTGTCTTGTCTTTCTAAAAAATAATTCATTTTGGTTCATAAAATTTAACTCAAACAGTTTCTTAAAACATCAAAGAAAAATAGCGTAAAGAACTGCCGAATATTAAAGATAAAGAATAGAAGAAACTATCCTTCAAAAAAGAACTTGAGTTTGATCATGCGAAACAAAACTGACACTATAATAGTAAGCAATAATCAGGCTTTAGGAGGGGGGGATTGAATCAATCGGATGGGAAACCGTAAAGAAGTTTGTGTATCTAAATAAATACTTTTCTTATCAGAGAAGTACTTAAAAGTAAAGTTAGGCCCAAGAAAAGAAATCAGATACTTATTAGGCTCACTTTTTTTGTCCTGATTTTCGTTCTCACATTCAGTTTCGTCAGCTTCGCAAGCCTCCAGACTGCATGTCATTACCTCGCCAAAGAAATCTTTGACGTATTCGCTGAAAGTCGAACACTCGATAATGATGAACAGAAATAAGACTGCAATTCTTTTGACCATAATTAAACAAGAGACTGTATAGGATAACTGATTAACTAAAAAAACAGAATTTTTGTTCAAATATACGAATGAATAGTATCAAAAAAATATACGTGTATAGATTTTATACAAATTTAATTTTGAATTGTTACTGAAAATCAAGCGTTTATACAATAGAGAAATGAAAAATCGGAATTATAATCAAAATCAACGCATTAAGTATATTAAGAAGACACAGAAATAGGATGATGTTTCTTTTCATATTCGATGGCTATGGTGGTAATTGCGGCTAAAACCTCTAATGCCTTTTGTCTCGTTTCTGTATCTTCAATCATATCGGCATCAATTAATGCGTCAATAATTTCACTTGCTTCCTTAAACTCCAATTCGTTTGTAATTGGTTTTATTGAAATGGTATCTAAATCTATGGGTAATAATTTCATTATCCGATTGAATTTTACAATTTAGATCTTCGGAAAAAGGTATATTGATGTCTCTACAAATTGGATTTAATTAATCCATTCTTGTGTTCAATACCCCAGCTTCTCAATAAACTTAGCCTTTGCCTTAGCCATCTTATCCGATTGTTTTGGGTCAAACCAGATAAAATGCCCTGCACCGTTTAAAGGTTGAAAGAAAATGTTGGTGTTCCCTGCATTAATCATATCCTCTCCGAATTTCGACGCTGTCTTATAAGGTACATTCCTGTCCAGGTTACCATGAAAAATAAGCGCAGGAGGGAAATCTTTTCTTACCAGATAATTAGGTGATATTTCCTTAGCCTGATTTTTATCTTTTAAATCTTTTCTGAGCCAGGCTGTCAAATCATCTGTCAAATCATATACTCCGGCATTGATTATCAGTGCATTAGGTTTTGCACTAAAAGCCAGATTATCAGTCTTTTCATTCCAGTTATCGACCAGCGCTGTGGTCAAAGCCAGATGTCCTCCGGCAGAATTGCCCGTGGCAACTATTTTATTGGTATCTATTTTATAGGCATCTGCGTTTTGTCTTAACCATCTTATGGCAGATTTGGCATCCATTACTGCTTCAAAAGGCAAAGTGCCGTGCCTGCCAAAAGTGCGGTATTCTACGGCGCACGCCACCCAGCCTTTTTTTGCATACTCCTGACAGGTCCGGAAAAACCAGTCCGCTTTGCCTTCCGACCAGCTTCCACCATGAAAGAATACAATTGCCGGGCGTGCTTCCGGTTTGTTATCAGGAACAAACAAATGTATGTCCAGGCTATAAGGGCCAACGGTCTTATAGGTTTTTATAATATGCCCTTGTTTCCCTGCCAGGTCTTCAGCATAGAGATTATTTACCTTATTCAAAAAGGAAGTGTCTTTGCAAGAGGCATTGAAAGCTTTATAAATAGGCTCAATGCCCTTGATGCCATCATTATCAATATGATTATACAGGTACTCATATTGCCAGTATTCGCGGCATTTTTGGTTGCTGACATACTTCGGAATCAATTTCCACTGTGCCTGCAAATGCTGATTATCCTGGTTTTTATAAGCCCCTTTTTTAAGTTCCAGATAAGTTTGATAAGATAGAAAAGCTTTGAAATAACTGGTAAAATCTGAATTAGTCAACAATTCAGGTTTATTGAAATCTGCCAGATTAGTTCTAAGCCTTTCAATGATTTTTGAAGAAAGGTTTATGGGTTTTCCACTGTATATCTCATTTGTGCGTGGATATTCAATCAGTATTTTATCAAAATAATATTTGATTTCCGCTCTCTGTCCTGCCACATAGTTCGGGTCAAGTTTAGATTGGTACTTGCTGAGCGCAGCATCAAAATCGGTTCTTGCTGAATCAATTTTAGCAACAAAGACTTTTTCTGGCATGGCATAAATCCGGCTGTAATTTGGGTAGAATTCACCACTGAATTTCCCGCCAAGTGTTTTTAACTCTCCCAGATAACTCTGCTGTTCAGCGCTAATAGCTTTTTGAGATTCCTGCGCCTGTAGATAATACGAAAATAGTAATAAGATGAAGGTAAACTGCTTAATCATATAGTTTGTAAATGTGTTGTGATTACGGTGAAGCAATTTAATGTTTTTATTTAATTTTATTGAGATGAAAGGAAAGCAAAAAAGAAATTTGAAGGCTATTCTTCACCAACATAAAATCTGGTTTAATTAATCACTAATTCACCGCATGGCAGCCACTCAATCACTCAATCACTCAATCACTCACTCAATCACTCAATCGCTCAATCACTCAATCACTAAATCACTAAATCGCTCAATCACTAAATCGCTCAATCACTAAATCACTCAATAATCCCATAAATCTAGTACTTTTGCCACAGGCTTTAAGAAAACCGGCTAAATGGATTTAGAATTACTAAAAAGAGCAAGAGATACCGCATACCAGATACAGGAATCTGATATTCAGACGTATATTCTGAAAAATCAGAAAAAAACAGATGCACAATTTTTACGTCTGGTTGCCGACCAGTGGATTGCCCGTCAGAAAGCTAAATACAAACTACCGACATGGTTTGCCAACACAGAGATAATTTATCCTGCACCTCTATCAGTCGAGCAATCATCTTCCGAAATAACAGCAAATTATAAAGCAGCACTCTATGCCAAGTCCGGTCATACAAAACTAATTGACCTGACAGGGGGAATGGGTGTAGACACAACTGCCTTTGCCGGATTCCATAAACAGGTAATATATGTAGAACAGAATGAAGCCCTAATACCAATGGCTCACCATAATTTTGAAGTCCTGGGCTACGATAATATTGAGGTAAGAAATGATAATGCGATCAATTTTTTAAGTAATAATCCTACTACTCCGGATACACATTATTATATAGACCCTGCCCGGCGGGATTCCTCAAAAAACAAGGTCTTTAAAATCGAAGATTGTGAGCCGGATATGCTGAGTATCAAACATCTGCTGGGTGATTTTTTAATCAAATACTCACCCATATTAGACATCAAATTAGCCATTGAGCAATTGGAATCTATTACCGAAGTACACATAGTAGCTGTTGAAAACGAAGTAAAAGAACTCCTTTTTTTGAAACAGGGCAATGAGGAAAGTACAAGAATTGTCTGCACGAATTTTTTGTCAGATGGCACGCAACAGACTTTCAGCTTCACTTACGACGAAGAGCAACAAGCATCAGTTCATCATGCATTACCTAAACAATATATCTACGAGCCCAATGCAGCCATTCTGAAAGCAGGGGCTTTTAAAAGTATAGCACAAGTATTTGGCTTAGATAAGCTGGCAGTCAATAGCCATCTTTATACAGCAGATACCTTAATAAAAGATTTCCCGGGACGTAGTTTTATATGTGAAGCTATCTGCAAATTTGATAAAAAAGAGATTCTTTCAAACCTTCCGGGCAATCAGGCTAATATCAGTACCCGTAATTTTCCGATGAAACCTGATGAAATCAGAAAAAAACTGGGATTAAAAGATGGAGGCGACATATATCTTTTTGCCACAGAAAACTATCATCAACAGAAAATAGTATTAATTTGCAGAAAAGCGCCGCTTATAACAATCTGAGATGTTTTTTATCCGGAAACAGTTACTTTGGAGCTTCTTGCACGTCAAAAAATAAAAAATATATGAAAAAAATATGCATTCTCGCAATAGTTCTGCTGGCAGGTAATACGCTTTTTGCCCAGACTATTTTAAGCGGCTCTGAGCTTTTCGGTAAAGACCGTAAAGATGGTTTCTACATGGTTCTAAGTGTCGAAAAGAAATTTATTGAAAAAGACTGGCCTTTGTTTCTGGCTAAATACGGAAGTATTTCTCAAAACAAAGAGGTCTATACGATTGCTTCTGCCAGTATCCCTGACCTAACCTCAGAACCCGTTAATCTGATGACAAAAATCATTTCTGACCAGAAGGCTAAAACGAAGGTGTTTGCTTCATTTGATATTGGTGGCACGGCTGTTTCAAGTAGTTCAACATCTTATTACGAAGTCGAAAAATTCATGAAGGCTTTTTATGCCTATGCCATGCAGAATGAAGATGTGAGACTGGCAGAGCGTGATGCGGAAGAGTCGGAGAAAAACCTGAGCAAGGTTGAAAAAACAAGCAAGAAAATTGTGAGGGATATAGAAAGGAACAAGCGTGAAAAAGAGAGCTTAATCCGCAAAATTGAAGAGAACAAGCAGGAATTGGAGAAATTATTGCAGGACGAAATTGCTAATAAACAAGACCTCGAAAACGCAAAGATAGCGCTCGAAGAGAAACAAAAATCATTAAGTACGGTAAAGACTAAAAAACAATAGCCGACCCGATTGAAGAAGGTTTTTTGAACAGACTTTATAAGTTATTGAAAAGCTGAATATACGTAAAGACAGGTTTCTTGGAATCTGTCTTTTTTTCATTGAATCTTCAGGAACAAACAGGTACGTTTTTTGTCTTTTAAATTCATCACAAGGTGAATGGTAGTTTCCTATTGCATTATAGCAATAAGTTCTTTCATTTTTACAAGCGATTAGATACGGGGTATTTCATCGTATGCTTTTTTTTTTATTTTTGCGATTACTACCTAAATGAACCTATAATGACAGAATTGGCTGAAAAGATAAGACTTAACCTAAGAAAAGATAATAAAGGCTGGAAAAGATGGGGTCCCTACCTTTCTGAAAGACAATGGGGTACTGTCCGTGAAGATTACAGTGTTTACGGTAGTACATGGGATTACGTTTCTCATGATATGGCTCGTTCGTGGGCATACCGTTGGGGAGAAGACGGAATTGGGGGTATCTCAGACAACAAACAGTTTTTATGCATTGCCTTCTCGTTCTGGAATCATCAGGATAAAATCATAAAAGAACGCCTGTACGGCATGGCAGGTTCAGAGGGTAATCATGGGGAAGACGTAAAGGAATTATATTACTACCTTGATA
>CALRLS020000348.1:0-6162 GCA_943368815.1 Cyanobium sp. NIES-981 | reverse complement strand
ACCGTTACAGGTGAAGAGAAAGGCCTTCTGGGTTCACAATATTATGCCGACAAAGACCCGATTATTCCGTTGAGCAATACCGTTTGTGATTTGAATATCGATATGATAGGCCGTATTGATAAAGAACATGCTCCTAATGAAAAATATGTGTACCTGATAGGTTCTGACAAATTATCTTCTGAATTACACAAAATAAGTGAAGAGGCTAACAATAACTCAGTGAAATTTCAGTTAGATTATACATATAATGATCCTAAAGATCCTAACCGTTTCTATTATCGTTCAGATCATTACAACTTCGCGAAACATAAGATACCTGTTGTCTTCTACTTTACAGGAGTCCATGCCGATTATCATCGTCCGGGAGATGATGTTGAGAAAATCCTATTTCCAAAATATCAGCAGATAACCCAATTGGTTTTTCATACAGCATGGGAGGTAGCGAATCGTGAAGAAAGAATTAAGGTTGACAGCAGCAAACCTTAATAAATTGCAGATTTCTTTAAAAAACATTGGTGTTTTTTAAAGAGACGATTATGAACGAAGTTTTTAGTTATAGAAGGCAAACTTAAATATTTAACTATCTGATAATGAAAATGTTATGTTTTTCTGCTTTGCACAAAATAGAAATAAATAATCTACGAAAAATGCAAAAGAATATTTTGGTAATAAAAAATTATCATGTCTGATATTTTTTGTTTCAGCGATTTTGCTTAAACTTGTCCCAAGATTGAAAAGAATATAAGACAGGTTTTTACAAAATTTTCTTGAAGTAATATTCTTTCTTATAAAATTTTAACTTTTATTTACCAAAAAATTCATTGTTTCATTTTTTAAAACCCTAAAATTTTCAAAGCTAATGGAAAAAAAGACTACAGCCCCAGCCGCAAAACCAGCAGCCCCTAAGTCTTCAAGTAGTGGATTGAATCCCGCGTTCGTTATCCCAATTTTACTTATTATCGGTTTTTGTTTATGGAAATTCCTTTTAGGTGATGGTTCAAACTTCTCTGATCCTGATACTAAAAAACATCCGACTACTGCCATGGGTATCGTTTATTCAGGTGGTATCATCGTACCAATCTTGTTAACATTCATGCTTTCGGTATTGGTTTTCTCTATTGAGCGTTTCATTACAATCAACAAAGCTTCCGGTTCTGGTGACCTTGATGCTTTCGTGCGTAAAGTACGTGCACTAGTAGACTCAAACAACATTGCTGATGCGATTAAAGAATGTGACAAACAAAAGGGTTCAGTAGGTAATGTTACTAAAACCGCGCTTCAAAAGTACAGCCAGTTAGCATCTGACACCACAATGGCTAAAGATCAGAAATTGGTTGCATTACAAAAAGAAGTTGAAGAAGCTACAACACTTGAGCTTCCGATGTTAGAGAAAAACCTTACAATCTTATCAACACTTGCTTCAGTTGCCACTCTTGTTGCCCTGTTAGGAACTGTAATCGGTATGATCCGTTCATTCTTTGCACTTGGTTCTGGTGGTGGTGCTCCTGATGCATCTGCTCTTGCAACTGGTATTGCTGAGGCCTTGATTAACACAGCCCTTGGTATTGGTACTTCTGCAATTGCCATCATTATGTATAACTTGTTTACCTCAAAAATAGATACGCTTACTTACAAGATTGACGAAATCGGAATGAGCCTTCAGCAAAACTTCGCTGCGCATCACTGAGATAAGCAGTAAAGTTAAATTGTTTATTTAACATTTAAACTTTCGAAAAAAGCTATGGCAGCACCGAAACCCCACAGAAAAAGTCCGTCGATGGATATGACTGCGATGTGTGACGTTGCGTTCCTACTCCTTACATTCTTCATCATGACTACTCAGTTCAAGAGTCAGGAGTCTGTTACAGTAGATACGCCTTCATCAGTCTCAGAAATAAAAATTGAGGACAAGGATATGGCTACAATTACCATTGATAAAGACGGCAAGTATTATTTTGGCGTTACAAACCCGAATGATAGATACGCGCTTATTCAGAAAATGAATGAGAAGTATGGTGCCGGGCTTTCAGAATCTCAACAGGCAAGTTTTACTAAGTTAGCTGAAACTGGTGTTTCAATTACTGCACTAAAACAATATTTGTCATTGTCTGAGGCACAGAAAGGCCAGGTGAAATTGGAAGGTATTCCGAACGACAGTACAAAAAGCGAGTTGGTTGACTGGGTTAAAACTTATTTGACCGACATCAACAAAAAAGCTAAACTGGCAGTTCGTGGCGATGTGAAAACACAATACCCGGCAATCAGAAGTTTGTTTACAGAATTAGGTAAAAATGAAATTAACAAATTTCAGTTAATTACTGATTCAGAAACAAAAGAGGAAAAATAATAATATATCGAACCCCTTAATTTACCAGATAAAAAATGGCAGAAATAGCAGACTCAGGTGGTGGTGGTAAGAAAGGTGGAGGTAAGGTCCGGTCGAAGAAAGCGGGTGGTAAACCCGATATGACTCCGATGGTGGATTTGGGCTTCTTGCTCATTACCTTCTTTATGTATACTACTACATTTGGAAAGCCCAATATGATGAAGTTGAACATGCCTGATAAACCAAAAGCTGATGATCCGCCGCCACCAGAAGTAAAGGTAACTAATACCATTACTGTACTGATGGGTAAAGACAACAGAATATTTTGGTATCAGAAACCGCTTCCGGAGCTTACAATAGCTGATATTAACGAAACAGATTATTCACCTGAAGGTATCAGAAAATCTGTGTTAGTAAAAAAAGCAAATGCGCTTGATATAAATAAATTTACGGTAATTATCAAGCCAAGCGATGATGCAAACTGGAAAAACACAGTTGACATTCTGGACGAAATGGCAATTACAAAGTCTGACCGCTATGCAATTGTTGATATGGCTCCAAAAGAAAAGGAACTGCTAGATCAAAAGTTGGCAGAGCCTAAGAAGTAAAAGTAATCTAAGGAAAAATAACACAAAAAAAAATGGAAGCAAAAAATGCTAAAAACATCACCTTAGATGAAATCGTATTCGAAGGACGTAACAAGGACTACGGTGCATATTCACTAAGGAAAAACTACTCAAGGTATCTTACCAGAGCTGCTCTGATAGGTATCGGGTTATTTGGTGGAGCATTATTGGCAGCCTGGGGATTTAACAGATACGCCGCTAGTAAGCAGGAAGATTTGCAAAGCGTCGAAATCGATCTCTCTAAGTTGAAGGAAGATCAGCCGGAAGAAAAGAAACCGGATATCCCTCCTCCGCCGCCAGAACCAGAACCACCAAAACCGGAGGTAGCGCAAATTAAGTTCATTCCGCCTGAACCAAAGGCCGATGAAGAAGTAAAGAACGAAGAACCACCACCAAAAGTGGAAGAGGTTGAAAATAAGGTTATCTCAAACGTAACCAAAGAAGGTATCGAAACTGAAGAAGTAGCTGCGGCTCCTCCTCCGGTTGAAGCACCAAAACCAGCCGAGATTGAACAACCAAAAGAAGATGAAATCTTCACAACAGTTGAGCAGAATCCTGAGTTTCCGGGCGGTATTAAAGAAATGTATGCTTTTATCGGCAAAAATCTTAAATACCCATCGGCAGCACAACGTGCAAACGTATCAGGAAAGGTATTTGCTAAATTCGTTGTTGAAAGAGACGGACGCATCGGTGATGTTCAGATTCTGAAAGGAATCGGTTTCGGTTGCGACGAAGAAGCGCAAAGAGTAATTAAGTCGATGCCAAAATGGAACCCGGGTAAACAAAATGGTCGTAGCGTAAGAGTATTCTTTACTATTCCGATGAACTTCCAACTTGAGTAATAATGGCAACACGACGTAATTCATCAGATAAGCAGCGTCAGGTATTTCAGAGAATCCTGCAATTATCTATGGGTTTATTCGCCTTAGTATATGTTGTTTTAGGGTACTTTGTTATCAAATTGAAATGGTTGATGATACCGCTCTCTGATACACTCGCCTATGCATTGGGTGCTTTACTCATTGTCTACGGTATTTTCAGAGCTTACAGGGCCTATCTGTCAATCAGGGATACGATGAATAACTGATTAAAATTTATTGATATAAGCATGCCACTTTGTACTACAGGGTGGCATGTTTTTTAGTTTTTTTTAATATTAATACCAAATCGCTTGACTTTTACGTTTACTAATACTTAATTTTACATTGTTCAAACTTAAACGATTATAAAAACTACCATGAGATATTTACTTCTCTTGATAATTTGTGCTTTGCTATTTATAAAATGTTCCAAGCCGGAAAAGCCGGATTTACCCAATGACGGTGAAATAACCATTGCCGCCGACGAATCACTAAAACCTATTGTTGAAGCACAGATAATGGCCTATAATGCCCATTATCCTAAAGCTATTTTGCATGTAAAATACATGCCTGAGCAAAAAGCAATGGCAATGATGATGAATGATTCGGTGGATATAGCTATAGGAACCCGCGAAGCAAACGATAATGAAAGAGCTTATTATGCTACTCGTAAAATAGACTATCTTCCTGCTAAAATGGCGCTGGACGGGGTGGCTTTGATTACCAGTCCGGAGAATCCGATGGAACGAATTTCTTTAAAGGAACTGAAAGAAATATTCGATGGCAAGACGCACACCGATTATAAACTGGTTTTTGACAACAGTAATTCGAGTAATCTGAATTACATGATTCAGAAATTGAAGATTACCGATATAAAAAAGGCAAATATCTTTGCTGCTAATGGTAACAAGGATGTAATTGATTATATCGAGAAAAATCCGAAAGCCATAGGTATGATTGGCGGCAACTGGATCAGCGATTTAGATGATAGCAACAGCCGCACTTTTATTAGCAGGGTAAAGGTTTTGGGTGTTTCGGCTTCGGATAGCCCTGGCGAAAACGATTATTACAAGCCAACCACCGAATCACTGAAAGCACGAAAATATCCTTTAGAAAGACGGGTTTATCTGCATACAATGCACCATTATGGTTTGGCAAAAGCATTTATCCGTTTTTGTTGCGCTCAGATTGGCCAGCTGGTAGTAGAAAAATCAGGATTGATACCTTATTATGTGATTCCTAAAGGCGTGATTATCAATAGAGAACAAGCAAAATAGGATAATAAGGTGAAAGAAAAGAACAATACAGTTAAAAAGATTGTTTCTTATGTTTAGACCAACAAAAATGCTCATTAACATTTAATTAATAAACCTCAGATAAAAGATTTTGTCTAAATCAAAAAAAGCGGAAGATTTAAAAAGTTTAAACGAACAACAACAAATTTTTTTCTGTTTCGATTACATTTTTTAACTTTGCTTAATCTTTTTTTAATACACAGAATTCATAAACCTAACTTTCAGAGTGAAAATGAACAAGATTTTGAGAGCTTTGTCAGTATCAGCGGTGGCGGTGCTGGCCTTGACATTCCACACCATGGCACAAACTGTGCAGGACGGACTGAGAAATTTGGATGCCGAGCGATATAACGCCGCGGGGACAATTTTCAATCAATTAATAACTGCTGCGCCAACAGCAGAGAATTATTTTTATCAGGGATATTATTTTCTGAATCTGACTGAACCTGATCTGGAAAAAGCCAAAGATGCTTTTACTAAAGGTGCGGCAACAGAGAAAAAACCTGATCCACTTAATCGTGTGGGTTTAGCTGCTGTAAAGTTACTTTCAGGAGATAAAGCAGGTGCCAAAGCGGATTTTGATTTAATTAAAAAAGATACAAAAAATAAGAACCCGGAAGTTTTGTTCAGAATCGGAGAGGCGTATGCTATCTCGGAAGATGCTAAATTGAATGACCCTGCAGAAGCAGTATTGAATATTCAGGCGGGTTTGGATGTATTAAAAGTTAAGAATAATCCTGATTATTACATCGCTTTAGCGAAAGCATACTTGTTGAAAAATGATGGTGGTGCAGCTATGACAGCACTTGAAAACGCCCTTAATATGGGTCAGAAAGCAGCGCCTATTCATACATTGATGGGGAAAGTTTGGTTTCAGGGTAAAAACTATCAAAAAGCACAGGGAGAATTGAATGAAGCTATCAAATCTGATGCAGAACATGCACCGGCATACGAGCTTCTTAGTAAGTTATTCCAGATTTTCGGTAAGTATGATTTAGCTGCAAAGAATGCGAAATTATATCTGGAAAAAAGCGAGCCTTCAGATGCATCTAAGT
>CALRLS020000347.1:0-6165 GCA_943368815.1 Cyanobium sp. NIES-981 | reverse complement strand
AATATCCAAACCAACCGGGCTATATATACGGTTTTCATTTTCAGTACTAATGGGATTCCCTTCCTCTTGCATCCGGTCATACATTTTGATTGTCCGTTTTTTTGGGCCTAAAAGCCCAATATACGAAATATCAGTTTTTAACAAGGTCTGCAGGTTACGATAGTCTGTCTCGTAATCGTGACACATCGAAATGGCCGCTGTGTATTTATCAATGACAGGCACATAGTCTTTAGGCATTACGGCATCCGCAGTTTCAAAAAGAGAGGGATGCATTTTGGTTGGATTACAAACCACAATTACTTTCCAACCTAGTTCTTTTGCCATACGTACCATCGGATATACGTCATAATTACTACCGAAAACGTATAATTGTATAGGTGGGGGAATTACCTCAATGAATAAACTAAGATTTAAATCATTTGCCAAAATATAAATTTGTGAAACTGATTTAGTATTGGCTAATGCCGATTGAATTTCTTCAATCAGCTGCTCTTTAATAGCTTCCAAAGGGAAAATGTCACTAAAATGCGTAGGTGTATCAAACCGGAAAACCTGCCCTAAATGAATCTCGTCATGGTTTTTGTTTAAGGCCGTTACCGTAACTATTACATTCGGAGTACGCTGTTCGAGGCAATTCCTGATTTGTAAAACGGCATTGAGTTCATTTTGCGGGTCGAGAGGGGTAATCAATACATCAATAATGCCATTACAACCAAGCCCTACTCCAATCTGATAAGGATCATCATCAGATGTATCGTAGGTAATCAAAGTAGCTTTGTTCTGAGCCATCGCCAGGCGCGCCTTTTTCAGGGCATCGCCTTCAAGACAACCTCCGCTAATCCCCCCAATCCATTCACCCGATTCCATTACCAGCATTCTGGCTCCTGTTCTACGGTACGAAGAGCCTTCCACACGCACAACGGTTGCCAAAGCTGCCCTATTCTGACTAAAATCAACTTTCTGATAGGCTTCAACAATTTGCTTAATTTCTTTCATATAAATCCTGAAAAAGGGCATAGTGTTTTTTAAGAATCAATTTCGTTTTCTTTTTTTGCCCAAAGCAAGAATGCAACCTGCGCTTCATCCCGCTCTAATGGTTCGATGGCAATTTTTCTTTCAGAAAGCGGCAGGGGAATTTCTTTATAGAGAAAAGCATCATCAAAACCTATCTCAGCCGCATCATTGCGCGTATTGCCAAAATATATTTTTTCCAGCTTTGCCCAATAGATAGCGCTCAGGCACATCGGGCATGGCTCGCAGGAAGTATAAATCTCACAACCCTGCAATTCATAAGTACCTAAATTCTTACAGGCATCTCTGATAGCCACCACCTCAGCATGGGCAGTAGGGTCGTTGTTAACAATCACATTGTTATGCCCCTGCCCTACTATCTTACCATCCTTTACTACCACAGCTCCAAAAGGCCCTTGCCCAATACCTTCCTGACTGCCTATTAAAGACAGTTGAATGGCTTTGTGCATGAATGCTTTTTTTTCGTCTTCCATGATAATTGTATCACGATTTTTCAAATCGTTGTGTTGATTATTAAAACTTTATAGGCTTCTATTGCCAATCCTGTTTACTGCAAGACGATTTAAAAAATCGTCATACATTTAGTAATCTCACTTTTTTCATACGTCCTACTACTTCAATAATATGCTTAATAGCAAAATCAACATCTTCCTGTGTTGTCATGCGTCCTAAACTAAACCGGATAGAACCATAAGCCAAATCATCGTCTAAACCCAATGCCTTTAAAACATAAGATGGTTCAGTAGACGCCGAATTACAAGCAGAACCATTCGATACTGCAATTTCATTCAGGCTCATCAATAATTGTTCTCCGTCTATTTTTCCGAAACAGATATTGCTTGTATTGGGTAAGCGATTAATCGTATTGCCATTTACTCTGGTATCAGGTATGGCATCTAAAATACCTTTTTCTAATGAATCACGTAAGCTTGCCAGCCTTATTGCTTCTTCGGTCATGCTTCGTTGGCAAATCTCACAGGCTTTACCTAAACCGACAATACCGGGTACATTCAGGGTTCCGGAACGTAAGCCTCTTTCATGCTTGCCCCCGTCCTGTTGCGCAATGATGTTTAGTTTTTTTCTCACATACAAAGCCCCTACCCCTTTCGGGCCATAGAGTTTATGGGCAGATAAACTCAGCAAATCTATTTCATCTGCCACCACATCAATCGCCAGTTTACCAACTGCCTGCGTAGCATCGGTATGAAATAACAGATTATGTTTATGCGCTATTTGTGCAATGGTTTTCAGCGGATATATAACTCCAATTTCATTATTAGCCGCCATGACCGAAATCAGAATGGTCGTAGGCCGAATACTCTTTTCAAGTGTTTCTAAATTAATATTTCCTTCGCTATCCACAGGCAGACAGGTAATTTCAGCACCCAGTTTCTCTAAATGCTGGCAGGTATCTAACACGGCCTTATGCTCTGTTTCAACTGTAATAATATGATTCCCCTTATGGCTAAAGGCTTCATACACGCCCTTAATAGCCAGATTTACCGATTCTGTGGCTCCACTTGTAAACACTATTTCTTTTTCAGAAGCACCCAATAAATCTGCCACCTGTTGTCTGGCTACGCTCACAGCTTCGGCGGCTTTCCAGCCATACACATGAAACCTGCTTGCCGCATTGCCAAAATGCTCTGTCAGATAAGGCAACATAACATCTAACACCTCCTTGTCGAGAGGTGTGGTAGCATTACAATCCATGTAGATGGCATGTCTCATCAATCGGTCGAAACTGCCTAAGTAATACAAGTTTCAGAAAGTAAAATTACTGATTTTATGGATTATTGCTGACTAAAAAGAAATGACTTTAAACAGAATTGTTTTATCTATTGAAATATTTTAACTTTTTCAAGAAAAACCAAACTTTATTCGGTGAAATTATCAAAATACAGTAGATTTTTACGTAGTTTGTTTCATCAAAACATTAATACTCATAAGAAAAATGCTGGGAAATTCTATTGATTCGATTTTTACGCAAGAAATTCATAACAAATACCTTGTATTTAACACCCTTTTTTCAAGGCTACCTTATGATAAAATGACTAAAATTGGTCAGTTAATGCCTTTTTTACATGATATGTCAGAAGCAGGCTTTGATGAAAGCAAAGAGCCCAGGGAAATCATTGATACGTTTTTCAAGCAATATACCTCAATCAAAGAAGAAAAAGAGAAAATAGACCTTCTGTTCCGCTTTATCACTTATATCGAGCGTCAGGTGGTATTGTTTGATAGTGTTGAAGACTCTGCCTTTGAAAAACTTAATCCATTAAATGGTAAAGGGACTTTACAGGGTACATTTGAACTGGCGCAGCAACAAAACAAGCTAGCCGAGGTACAGGAAAAACTAAAGAATTTCAAGGTACGTATCGTTTTTACTGCGCACCCAACCCAGTTCTATCCAAGTAGTGTACTACGCATTATTCAGGATTTAGAGCAACTGATTCCTAAAAACGATATTAATGGCATTGACTCGCTTTTACAACAGTTGGGCAAAACGCCTTTTATTAATGAAGAAAAACCGACACCTTTAGAAGAAGCCCAGAGTATTATATTCTATCTTCGCCATGTATACTATCAGGTAATCGGTGAAATTCATGAAAAACTGAATGCTTATTTCCAGAATAATAGTCATGGCTTCAACCCCGCACTCGAATTAGGTTTCTGGCCGGGTGGCGACCGTGACGGTAACCCATTTGTAACTGCCGAAATCTCTAAAAAAGTATCGATAGAGTTACGTACCAGTATTCTGAAATGCTATTATAACGATTTCAAAATCATCTGCCGTCGCCTGACTTTCAAAGGGGTAATGCCTTTACTGACAGCCATCAGTAACCGCATTTATACCAATATGAATGGTCTGAAGCATGATTTAACCTTACAGGAATTGTTGACTTCGCTGGACGAAGTAAGACAATTACTCATAACCAAACACAATGGCGTATTTCTTGATTTATTAGACAGATTTATTCAACAGGTAAAACTGTTTGGTTTGCACTTTGCCAGCCTGGACATTCGTCAGGACAGCAGTATCCATGAAAGTGTCATGGAGCAGATTAATCAGAAGTATGGTATCTCTGACAAACCCTATGCTGAGTGGACAAGTGAGGAAAAGTTGCATTTCCTGACAGAACGGGATTTGTCGGTCAATGAAGATGATTTTGAGGAAGCCCTTACAAAGGAAACATTCAGGGCTGTTCGGGTTATTAAAGAAATACAAGCATTAAATGGCGAAAAAGCCTGCCATCGGTATATTATCAGTAACTCTACTTCTATGTTTTCTGTATTGGAAGTACTGGCATTATTCCGTTTCTGTGGTTATCAGGAGTCAGACATCAAAGTTGATATAGTGCCATTGTTTGAAACAATCGAAGGTCTGGACAATTCACAGACAACAATGACGAATCTTTATTCTTTGCCATTTTATAAACGCCACCTTGATAACCGTGGAAACCATCAGACCATTATGTTGGGTTTTTCTGATGGCACGAAAGACGGAGGATATGTAAAAGCTAACTGGGAAATATATCAGGCCAAAGAAAAACTGTCACGTATTTCGAAGAAGAATCATATAGAAGTTATCTTTTTTGATGGTCGTGGTGGCCCTCCTGCCCGTGGTGGTGGTAAAACCCATCAGTTCTATGCCTCACAAGGCCCAACCATTGCCAATAACGAGATTCAGATAACTATTCAGGGGCAGACCATCACTTCTATGTATGGTTCACGCTCTCAGGCCATGTTTAATTTTGAACAATTATTGTCGGCAGGTATCATCAATGATGTATTTCAGGACGATAAATCAATTATTAATAAACAGGAGCGTAACCTGATTGAAGAACTGGCAGAAGAAGGAGTAAAGAAGTATTTTGAACTGAAAGAACACCCGCTTTTTGTACCTTATCTTGAAAATAAAAGCCCACTGAAATATTATGGTCTGACCAACATAGGTAGTCGCCCTAGCAAAAGAAGTTCAGGTAAAAAATTAACTTTATCTGATTTACGGGCTATTCCGTTTGTGGGTTCATGGAGCCAGTTAAAACAGAATGTTCCGGGATATTTCGGTTTTGGTACGGCCTTGCAGAAAGTAATAGATGAGGGCCGTCTGGAAGATTTGAAATTACTTTTTGAAAACTCATTATACTTTAAAACCCTGATTGAAAACAGTATGATGGGTTTAACCAAAACGTATTTCCCATTAACCTATTATATGAGAAAAGACCCTGAATATGGCAAGTTCTGGGAGATTCTTTTTGAAGAATACAAGCTGACGGTGAAAAACATGTTATTGGTATCAGGACAGGATTCATTAATGGCAAACGAAAAACTAAGTAAATTATCTATCGATTACCGCGAGCATATCGTATTGCCACTATTGACGATTCAGCAATATGCTTTACAAAAAATAGAAGAAACTACGGATGAGAAATTAAGACTGGTTTACGAAAAAATGGTTACCCGCTCATTATTCGGTAATATCAACGCCAGTAGAAATTCGGCATAGTTTTCCATAAGATTTAGACCTATTGATTAATAAAACAACCCCGAAAAATGCACTTAGGCATTAATCGGGGTTATTTGTTTATATCTTGAGTTGAAAACACTATTCTCTTTTATCCCATTTTCCCTTCTCCATTTTCCTGTCTTCCTTTCCCCAGCCCCTAATTGCAATCCTCAATCGTAACCTTAAAAACAGCACCGTTTTTGGATTCAAAACCAGGCAATAATTCAACTTTATTTTTGGCAGTATAATCAATCTTACCATTTAGTTCTATTTTCTGTGTACTCTGAATCGCCAGTTTACTTTGATAAGGTGATTGAACACTGGCTACTGAACCCTCCAAAAACAAACTTGTCGGGAAGCAGGAAGAAACGGTAACACTTTTAGACGTAGAACTTACGCTACAATGAAGCGTTTTGCATTCCACAGTATAGGAAGTAGTCGAAGGTGGACTTACTACAAGCGGATTAGTAGTTGCACTCGTTGACCACAAATATGTGGCATTACAACCGGACCCGGTCAAAGTTACACTTTCGCCGGGGCGAATCTGCGCTGCTGAAGTGATAAAGGTTGGCGTGGTAGGCAATGGGAAAGTTGATAAATTGACAATAGGACTAAAAAATGTC
>CALRLS020000346.1:0-6173 GCA_943368815.1 Cyanobium sp. NIES-981 | reverse complement strand
TTTGTCCCGCAGCGTAGAAAGTACATTGTACCTGTGTTCCACCAAACGAACGGTTAGAAAGCAGGCCACCATATTCACGGGCAAAAGGTACACCTTGTGCCACACACTGGTCGATGATATTGCCTGACACCTCTGCTAAACGATGCACGTTAGCTTCTCTTGCACGATAATCACCCCCCTTGATAGTATCATAAAACAGACGGTAAACAGAGTCACCATCATTCTGATAGTTCTTTGCTGCATTGATACCTCCCTGAGCAGCGATTGAGTGCGCTCTGCGAGGAGAATCCTGAAAACAAAAAGCTTTTACTTTATACCCTAGTTCAGCCAGAGTAGCTGCCGCAGAAGCGCCGGCAAGTCCGGTACCTACTACTATTATTTCTATACTGCGTTTATTGGCAGGATTCACCAATGGTACAGTAGAACGATATTTTGTCCATTTTTCCGATAAAGGGCTTTCGGGAATTTTGGCATCTATTTTATTGGACATATCTGTATATCTATTATTCTGAGAATCAATTACCCATTAAATGTTTTACATAAAAGAAAACCGGCATTGCCGCAAAACCGATAGGAATCAGAATGGCAAAAATCCAGGTACTGATACCCCTTATGAGCGGAGTATACTTGGGATGGTTCCAGCCCAAGGTCTGGAAGGCGCTCTGGAAACCATGATATAAGTGGAAACCGACGGCAACCATACCCAGGATATAGAATAGAACTAGTATAGGATTCTGAAATGCAACCGAAACCTGCTTATACAAATCTTTCACAATCACCAGTTGTGTACCCGTTTCGAAATCACTTATTTCAACCTTTTTTACATCTTGTGTATAATTAGAAGGCATTTCAGCAACCATTCTTTCTCCGGTTCTTACATTTTCTCTATATTGTACATAAGGTAGTGGTTCGTTGTGGTATTTATACCAGAAATCGCCCATATGAACAACAATATAAACCAAAAGAACAGTTCCTAAAATTGCCATATTACGGCTCGACCACGAAGAAGAATTTCTGACAACGGCATATCTTACCGAACGTGCTTTAAGATTCTGGTATTCGAGGTACAAACCCCAGAACGCATGAAACAGAATGAAAAAATAGTTGCCATAAGAGATAAACTTGATCAGAGGGAACGAAGTCATAAAGACTGCATAAGTATTGAAAGCATACCCGCCGTCTTTATAAAAAAGTTGTAAATTGCCCGAAAGGTGTACTACAAGAAAAGTACAAAGAAAAAGCCCTGTCAATGACATCAGGACTTTTTTTCCTATGGAGCTCGATAGTGTTTTTGTAAGCCAAGACATACTTTATTCCAGTTTGAAAACTAAAAATTTGACTATTTTAGTTATAGAGAAAAATACTTAGAAAAGTACAATTACTTTTGCCCGTCAAAAGTAAGCCACAATCTATTTAGAATCAATAAAAATAAAGCTCTTTTTCATTAAATAATTGTATACCTTAGACAGAGAAGCATTTCTTTTGTGAAATGTTTTCAAAATACAATCAAATCATATACAACGATTGCGTATATTTTTCGTTTATATTTACGGACAATCCTAATCAAGAGCTTATGAGAGCGTTGAAGTTTACTTTAGTTTCTTTTATTATCACTTTTTTAGCTATTACACAAGCCCATGCCACGCACTTGCGTGCAGGAGAGATTACTGCTAAAAGAATTTCGGCTACTACTCTGACTTATCGTGTCACTTTAACTACTTATACCGACCAGATTAATGGTGTGCAGGCGAATGAGGGTGCGAATTTTGTGAAATTTTCATTTGGTGTAACAGGTGTACCGCTCTATGATGTAAAACGGAAAAAGAAGTTTCTGATTAATTCAGGAACGATGTGTAACGTATATGATACGACCTTTACTTTTCCGGCGCAAAGTAAATATACAATCACCTGCGGTATCTCAAACAGAAATGCCAATACGGTCAATTTACAAGGGCCTACCGACCAGATTAGTTTCTTTGTAGAAACTACCATTGTGGTAAATGGTGCTTTAGGTTTAAATAATACCCCCGTTTTATTGAATATCCCTGTTGATACTGCCGGAGTAGGGAAGAAATTCATCCATAACCCCGGTGCTTTTGATGCAGATGGGGATAGTCTGGCATATCGTTTAACAGCCCCCAAAAGAGATTTTGGTGATGGGACAGGCGTAGGTTATTTTGCTGCGGGATACAGAGACCCCGCTACATTAGGAGATTCAAGATTAAGCGAGGATGGTCTCAGTCCGTCTTCTTTCAGAATAGATCCCATTACCGGGGATTTAATCTGGGATGCTCCCGGTAGGTTAGCCGTCAATCAATACCAGGTCAATGTGGCTTTTATTGTGGAAGAATGGCGAAAGGGGATAAATGGCGCGTATACCAAGATTGGTGAGATAACACGGGATATGCAGATTATTGTGGTAGAAACCCCGAATAAACGACCCTTGCTGACGGTGCCGTCTCCTATTTGTGTAGAAGCGGGACAAAAAATAGAGTTTAATGTAACAGCCCGGGACCCGGATAATAACAGAATCAGAATATCAACAAATAGTGGGGTTTATAACCGCAACGCTGAGGGATTTGAAGAATTTGTATCACCCAAAGAAGCAACCTTTACGCCATTAAATACTATTCAGAATAGCCCTGCTCAGGGAACATTTAGCTGGGAAACAAATTGTAAGCATGTACGGGAGCAGCCCTATGATGTATTGTTCAAAGTGGAAGACTTCCCGGGAAGAACGGCTGTGCAATTGACGGATATTAAAACAATCAGAATCCGGGTCATACCGCCTCGCCCGCGAGGACTAAGTGCCAGACAAACAGAGCAAGGGGTTGAACTTCGCTGGCAACAATACCCCAATTGCAATATTCCTGATGAAGATGCAGAAATAGTTATCTATCGCAAAGAAGGTTGTTCAAACTTCATTCCTGCCAATTGTCAGATAGGCCTGCCTGCTTCGCTTGGGTTTGTAGAAGTAGCGAGGGTAACAGCCAAAGACACGTTCTATTTAGATACCAAAGCACAGATTGGTGTGATTTACAGCTATAGCATTGTAGCCAATCTGGCCACCTCTGATTTTGTATCCATACCGAGTGTACCATCAAATGAAGCCTGTATCGGCAGTGAGATTCCACAGAGAGCCCCGGTGATAACGAATGTAAGTGTGGATAAAACAGATGCTATTACAGGAGAAATCATGGTGAAATGGACAAGACCATTGAGCTTTGATGCGAATGAAACCAAAGGGCCATACGCTTATAAACTATACAGAGCCACGGGTATTAGCGGAGGTGTATTTCAGTTAATAGCCACTATTCCAAGTAAAGTAATAGATAAAGCAGCAGATACCCTGTTTGTAGACAAGAGTCTGAACACCAGTGCGAACGGATATACCTATAAAGTGGCCTTTATCTACGAAACAGAAAAGGTATTGGCAGAAAGTCAGGTAGCAAGTAGTGTGCGATTATCAACTGCCTCTGACGCACAGAAAGTGCGATTGAACTGGCAGGCGAATGTGCCGTGGAGCAATGATAACCGGAAGCATCTGGTATATAGAGAAGACAAGACAAAGCCCGGCACCTTTCATATCATAGCGGAGGTATCGGTACAGGCAGTGAACACCTTCACCTATCTGGATGATGGAATAGACCGTTATGCGGCAGACGGCACGAACACAATAGAGATGAAGGTAGACACGAATTATTGTTATAAGGTAGAGACATTCGGGGCTTATACGAGATTACCGCAGTTTGGGATATTGAGGAATATGTCACAGGTGATGTGTTCGAGCCCGATAGACAATACGCCTCCTTGTCCGCCAACTTTAGCGATAGATGATTTGAATTGTGAGAACATTGATAGAGAGGCCATTTGCGAAACGAGTACATTGAGTAATAAATTAAGCTGGCAAACACCTGTAAGTTCGGGTGGAACAATCTGCAGAAGTGATATTATCAGGTATAATATTTATTTTGCACGGTACAAAGAAGATAAGCCTAAGTTGTTGGCAGCAATAGACAAACCGACACCACCGGAAACCTCGTTTACCCATACGAGACCTGTTCAGGATGGCTTTGCAGGATGTTATTATATTACAGCAGTGAATAGCCTGAATATTGAAAGCGGGCCAAGCGCCACTATATGTAAGGATAACTGTGCAACAGTGATGCTTCCGAATGTATTTACACCCAATGGCGACGGGAAGAATGATACTTTCACACCTATGACCTGTTCAGCTTTTATTCAGAACATTGATATTGAAATATATAACAGGTATGGCTTAAAGGTATATGAAAGTGGCAGCAGCAATATTTTAAGCTGGGACGGGAAAAGCAATGCCGGAGCAGAAATGCCTTCAGGCACTTACTATTATCTGGCAAAGGTTTCATTACAGCGATTGGATAAAAAAGACGAAACTCCTACGACAGTTAAGGGTTGGATCGAGTTAATAAGATAAGTAGCAATATTATGCTATATTTGCCAGAGCAAAGTGTGTTTATTCAGAGAAATGGTACAATTTTTGAATTTTACGAATGAACTTCTGAATAAATACGCAGTCTCAATATAGAGTAAACCTATGAATATTTTACGGGCCATATCAATTACAAGTAGCCAGATCCTAAATTTTGTCAGAGAACAGCTAATTGCCCTGAACGAGGCTTTCAGGTTGCCTATGGCAACTTCTATCCGTTCGTTGAGAGGGCTTCTTATTGCTTTGCTGGTGGGTCTGTTTACATCTATCATAGCTGTGGGTATGCAACCTTTCGGGCTTGATTTATTTAATCATGAACAAAAAACAGCATTATTACTTGGCTTTGGTATTGTTGCAACTGTAGCAATTTTGCTTGCCAAATTTGTATTGCCTCTCATATTCCCAAGATTTTATAGTAAACAGCACTGGACTATCGCCCGGCAGTCCCTGCATTTTCTGATTATGGTATTGCTGCTGACTTCTATGTTGGTGGTTTATAGCAATACATTTCATATTGTTACCTTCAGAATAAGCGATATTCTGAAGGTTCTGGCTTTAAGCCTTCTTCCTGTTATTGTTACTACCTTTATTCAACAAAGAGTATTTCATAATAAATTTGCCGCCTGTGCCGAAATGATTAATCATGCATTGGCCCAGTTAGCGACTATTGATTCAAACCAGTCTTTACCATCCGTATTGGCCTTGGGTGAAAAAGATGAAAAACTGAGTTTATTGCCTAACCAGTTTATCTATGCTGAAACTGCTAATGATTCAACTATACTATATTGGCAGAATTTTTTCGGAGTTGAAAAAACGAAAATCCGTGCCGATGTGGAAAAGGAATTATTGTCAAACCCGCAATTTATTCATCTGGATAAAAACATTATTGTCAATATCCGTGGTATTCTGGGAGTAGAGGGAAATGGCAGAGGCTATCAGGTACGAATAGCCCGTACGAGCAGAGAGATTGCGGTGCCGTGGAGATTCCATAAAAAACTTGAAAAATTGGTTGAGAGCAATAGAACTGCCTGATTAATACCCCTGAATCCATAATATTCTACCCCTCAAATACATAGCTTAGAGGCATTCGTTCGTTCTTACCAGAGAAGGAACTTTAAAATGCAATCTATGTTATTGAAATTTACTCTACCTTTCTTTATTCTTAGTCTGTTTATTCTACCGGAAGTTCAGGCTTCTCATTTGCGTGCCGGAGAGATTACCGCTAAAAGAATCTCAGCAACTACACTCACGTATCATGTTACATTAACTACTTATACCGACCAGATTAATGGTTTTCAGGCTAATGATGCTGCTAATACCGCACAGTTTTCATTTGGGGTAACAGGTGGACCTCTATATGATGTAAAACGAAAAAGGAAATTCCCGATTAATGCTGGTACCATGTGTAATGTATATGATACTACATTTACTTTTCCGGCACAGGGCAGATTCACTATTTCATGCGCAATCATCAACAGAAATGCCGGAACGGTTAATCTGCAAGCACCAACTGAACAGATTAGTTTCTTTGTGGAAACAACCATTGTAGTAAATGGGGCTTTGGGTTTGAATAATACGCCTGTATTATTAAATATCCCTGTTGATACAGCCAGTGTCGGGCAAAGATTCATTCATAATCCCGGCGCATTTGATGCTGATGGGGATAGTTTATCCTATCGGCTTACCATGCCTAAAAAAGGCG
>CALRLS020000345.1:0-6182 GCA_943368815.1 Cyanobium sp. NIES-981 | reverse complement strand
CTACTCCCCTGTTAGAGATAATGATTTTATTATTGAGTAATTGATCGGTGAAACCACCATTATCTATTCCCTCCGGCAGGCTAATACCCAATAAATGATGCCCACGATAAGCCTCTGATTCAAGACTACAACCTAAATCAATCAATGCTTGTAAGGGTTTCTGAGTAATGCTCCGGCAATATTGTTGAATATTGTCAACTCCCCAGTTAAGAATCTGTTCAAGCGAATCTTCCAGCATGGGCAATTGGATAAACTGCGAATATTCTCCGGCATTATATCTTTGAGCGAATGGACGATATGCTCTTTCATATCGAATCAACTGTGCGAATTTCTCACTATCCATTCTGTTGAGCCAGGATTCTTCCACCGGGACTCCCTCATCGAAAAACTCACCGAAATAAGCCAGTCCAATACTATATGGCCCAAGGAGCCATTTATATCCTGCACAAATCACTGCATCCGGCTGAATGGCCTGCACATCAAAATCCATGGCACCAACTGATTGCGTAGCATCAACAATCAATAAGGCTCCTGCTTCTTTGCAACGTTTAGAAATAGCCGCCAGATTGAACTTCACCCCATATATCCAGTGGATATGTGGTATTACCACCATGGCAGTTTCCTGATTTATTTCATTCAGTATGCACTCATTCCATAGCTGTCCACGGTTTTCTGTCGTATCCGGTTTTTCAATGGTATGATAACTAAGAGATAATTGTTGGCAAACTCTTTCAAAAGCATACACATTATTCGGAAACTCATCCTGTATCAGAATGATATGTTTTTTGGATTTAATATCGGGTAATCGGTGTAGGTTATTCGCCACCACCGCCATACCATAAGATACGGCTGAAATAATAGCTACTCTTTTAGGATTATCTATATTCAGGAGTCGGGCAAATAGTTTTTGTGTTCTTTCTGCCGGGTCAAAATGCACCTGTGGATTAATGGTAAAAGGTCGGCTCGCTTTCATCATCATGCCCTCTTGACCTTTTTCAATAGTGGTTTTGAGCATGGGTGCATAAGCAGCCCCATTCAGATAGGTGATGCCTTCTTCTAAAGCAAATAAATGTTTCTGGTTAATCATATCTTTCAGGCTTGTACAACGAAATATCTATGCTTGTTTTTTCATTATCAACAATTTCCTGTACCAATTTCCCGGTGCCGGGGGCAAGGCTCAGTCCCATCATGGCATGTCCGGAAGCAATAATCAGGTTCTTATACTTTCTGGTACGCCCGATATAAGGCAAACCATCCGGTGAGCATGGTCGCAGGCCAGACCAGACTTTCTCCTGCTTTGGCACGTCAATCGGATAATCAGGAAAAAACTCAGGTACTGCCTTGATGATTCCCCGCACCCGATTCATGTTAATATCCTTATTGATGCCTCCTATCTCCATGGTGCCGCCGAATCTTATCAGATTGTCAGCCATTGGTGTAATAGCCACTCTGGCCTCCAGTAAAATAGAGGGGATATTCAGTTTTTTGCCTTTTTGCTGCTTATAGGTAGTGCTATAGCCTTTACCTGCCTGCATCGGCAAATTAATGCTCAATTGTTTAGTGAGCAACTGAGACCATGAGCCTGTGGCTATGATTAATTCATCTATAGCTATACTCCTACCAGCTTGCGTTCTGATGCTTTTAATAGTCCCATTCTCTGACTCAAAACCTGTAATTTCAGTATTATAAAGAAAATCCACTCCCTGCTTTACCAATAGTTCTTTCAATTTCGGTACTAGAGCATTCGGGTATAAATGCGCATCTCCCGGATAATATACTGCCCCGGCCACATCAGGTTGCACTTCCGGTTCTAACTGATGTAATGCGGCTATATCCAATACCCTGGCTTCAATACCCAGCTTATTGGCGGTTTCGGCTACTTCTGCTTCTTCATGAAAATTATGCGCTGTTTTGCAAAGCATCATCAGGCCTCGTTCTTCAAACGAAAAATCGTTTTTCTCGGCTTTCGCAAAATCCTGATAGAGCTTTTTCCCCAGCAGACTTATATCCCTTAAAGCAGGCATTGCCTTTCCTACCTGCTTAGGATTAGCCGCCTGATAAAATTTGATACCCCATGAAATCAAATCCCAGTTCAGGCGTGGTTTTACATAGAACGGGCTTTCTGAATTAAACATCCATCTGATACCTTTTTCTATCATGCCCGGCACAGCCAATGGGATAAAGTGGCTCGGTACTATCATACCTGCATTGCCATACGAACAACCATCAGTGCCATCCGTGCGCTCGATGATTGTCACTTTATGCCCTTTTTGTTGCAGATAATAGGCCGAATACAGCCCGATAATACCGCTGCCTATAATTACCACCTGTGGTGGTTTTGCTTTTGTAGCCATTGAAATTTTGTATTATAAATATCTTATATCACCTGAAAACCAAAAGCATACGGGTCGTCCTGATCATCAATCGTGATGGTATTATTACCATAGATTCTTGCCCAACCTTCAATGCTCGGGTAAACGGCATCAAAATCACCGACCTTTGTCGTCCCTTCAATGCGACCGATGAATTTGCTTCCGATAATACTTTCATGAATAAACTCATCACCCGGTTTCAATTTGCCCTTAGCTGCCCATTGCGCCATACGTGCCGATGTGCCTGTACCACAAGGCGAGCGGTCAATGGCTTTATCGCCATAAAAAACTGCATTGCGGGCAGTTGATGTCGGGTCAATGGTTTTACCCGTCCATTCAATATGGCTTAATCCATTAATTGTTGGGTTTTCGGGATGAATAAAGGTATGCTTTTCGTTGATTCGTTCTCTTAATACTCTTGCCCAAGCAATTAACTGGTCGGCCTTGAAATGCTCCAGACCCGGAAAATTCTCCTGTACATCCACAATTGCATAATAATTACCTCCATAGGCCACATCCACTTTCAGCGTACCTAATTCAGGACATTCTACTTCAATATTTTCAGCAGCTAAAAACGAGGCCACGTTGGTTAGTTTAACCGACTTCACCTTGTTACCTTCCTGCACGTATTCAATCATCACCAGTCCTGCCGGAGCTTCCATTCTTACAAAGCCGGGCTTTTTAGGCTGAATCAGTCCATGCTCTATGGCAATCGTAATAGTACCGATAGTACCATGGCCGCACATAGGCAGGCAACCACTGGTTTCGATAAAAAGTACCGCCACATCGTTCTCAGGGTCATGCGGTGGATACAGAATACTGCCCGACATCATATCGTGGCCCCGAGGCTCAAACATTAGTCCCTTGCGAATCCAGTCATACTCACGTAAAAAATGCTGTCTTTTCTCAGACATATTCTTGCCTTCTAAAACAGGGCCACCCCCGGCCACCAGTCGCACCGGATTTCCACAGGTATGGGCATCAACGCAAAAAAAGCTCTTTATCATTTGCTTAATCAGATTTGAGGTAGTACTGGTCTGTTTGCCAGCGAATCATTAATGACTTTCAATACACGCTCGCGTTCTTCACCTACCAATGGTAATCGTGGCTCACGAACCCACTCAGTACCCAGCCCGGTAGCTACCTCAGCCAGCTTAATATTCTGAACAAATTTAGTCGAAACATCGAGGTGCATCAACGGGAAATGCCAGCGATAAATAGCTCTTGCTTCTTCAATACGGCCTTGCTTTACCAATTCATAAATCACCACAGTTTCGCGTGGGAAAGCATCAACCAGACCTGCTACCCAACCATCAGCACCCATCACTAAGCTTTCAAAAGCTAAATCATCTACACCTGATAGAATCTTGAATCTGTTACCAAATTCATTAATAATATCTGTCATATAGCGAATATCACCCGTCGATTCTTTCATGGCTTCAAAATGAGGGTTTGCTGCCAGATCATGAAACATCGGAATCGAAATAAAGGTCTTATAGGCCAGTGGGTTATTATAAGCCATCACTGGCAAATCAGTAGAATCGGCTACTTTATGCAAATAATGTAAGGTTTCTCTTTCATCAGACGGATAACGCATCGGTGGCAGCAACATAAAGCCCTCTGCCCCGGCCTGTTCGCATTCTTTAGCAAATGCAACAGCTTCACGTGTAACACATTCTGCAATACAGATAACAAGAGGGACTCTGCCTGATATGGTATTTTTTGCGGTTTCGAGCAACGTCAGTTTTTCATCTTTGGTCAAAGTGCCGTTTTCACCTAAGGAGCCGCAAATGATGATACCATGTACACCAGCCTTGATTTGTTCGTCGATATTAAACGCAAAGGTTTTCAAATCAAGACTTTCGTCCTGAAAAAAATTAGTAGTAACTGCCGGATAAACGCCTGTCCACGAAGGTTTCATATTGTTAATATAAGATAATGAATGATTCGAATTTTTACTGATACAAAGCTAAAATACATAAACCACAAAAACCTATTCTCATTTCACCAGTACTTATACTTTTTTACCCCAAATACTTGTTTTGATTAAAATATAGAGATAAATTAGTATTTGTTTTTGAATTCGTTGTTTCATTTAATCAGTTTAATTCTTATCCTGCCACAATGTACACGAATATCACAATGTTTCACAATCAAACCCGTTCCACAAATTCGACAATCTGCACCGTGCGACGAATCGTTCGACATTCGACAATTCACTAATTCGCCATTCATTAATTCACCATTACCCCATGAAGCCCCTACTCTTCCGCATTCCCAAAACTGAAACAGAATCGTTTCGTGTACAGATTGACGACCTACCCTATTTTTATGATACTTTACACTTTCATCCTGAATGGCAGATAACCCTGATGCTCGAAAGCACCGGAACACAGTTTGTAGGCGACAATGTAGCACGTTTTCAAGCCTATGATATTTATTTTTTGGGGAGCAACCTGCCACACGTTTTCCGGAATGATGCCGAATACTATTCCTCATCCATGCGGGCTCATTCAATCTCCATTTATTTCAGGGGCGACATTCTGGGTGAAAACTTCTTTGATATACCTGAAACCCTGCACCTGAAAAGCCTGCTCACTGAGGCATCAAGAGGTTTCAGAATCAGGAATGTAGAGGCCAACAAACTGACGGCTCTTATAGAATCGATTACACATAAAAAAGGCTTTGATAAATTGCTCACTTTTCTTGAAATACTGAATGCCATTTCGGTTTCGCCGCATAAAGAGTTTTTATCGAGTATCGCTTACCAGAGCACCCAGAAAGAGGCTGATAACCAGCGCATCAATGATGTGTTTGAGTTTCTGATGCGGAATTACGAAAGGGATGTGAGTCTCGACGAAGTGGCAGGCATAGCCAATATGACACCCAATGCCTTCTGCCGTTTTTTCAAGCTCCGTACCCGAAAAACTTTTTCAGCGTTTCTGAACGACATCCGGATAGGTCATGCCTGCCGGATGCTGCAAAGCGGCGACAACAGCGTGCTCGAAGTCTGCTATGCCAATGGCTTTAACAACGTTTCTAATTTTAACCGACAGTTTAAGAATCGAACTAAAATGACGCCAAGTGTATATTTGAAGAAGTACGATTCTAATACATAGAATTAAATTTTGTACCTTTGCACAAGATTAACAATTAGAGCCGCTCATGGTATAGTTTTTGACTAAGCTAGATTATCATACTCTCTCACGATTTTTGCTATTTTTTAGAAACTGAATTTTATTTTTTTTGCAAAAATTTTAATAGGATTACGATAAGTCCTGTATTAACCAATTATGTTTGAAAAGCATCTGTTTAACCCAATTCTTGATAAAGAGTTTCTCCTTGAAAATTATGATACGCTTGAGTATCTGATAGAAGTTTTTGGTGATTTTTTAGCCCTTATGCCCGACGAAATTGAAGAAATCAAGGCAGCCCAGAAAGAAAACAATAAAGACCGGGTAGTAAAGAAAATACATGCCATAAGTTCGGCTGTCGGGTTCGTGGGTGGCATGGATTTATCCGAACGTATGAAAAAGTTTGAGGTAAAGGCCAGAAAAGACCCTGATTTTGACATTAACAATGAGGAGTCGAACGCATTGGTCAATGAGATTGCTGATTTCGTTGGTATCATTCAGCAAGAATGTGATCAGCTGACTTAATTTAGCAGAGGGCTTAGGCTCTTTATCAGACCTTTTTTGCAATCCCCTGATGGCAAATAATCCTGTATATATCTACATAAATTCTATAGCTTCTATTTTGATTTAATTTCAATAAAAAAAATAATTATCGAGCGGTAGCATTCTGTTTTTG
>CALRLS020000344.1:0-6194 GCA_943368815.1 Cyanobium sp. NIES-981 | reverse complement strand
TTTCTTAAATCTCCATCAAAATTATCTGATTCAAAACAAATCCCTCTGTAGCCTTTTAAAAAAAACACATGATTAAAGTCGTCATAAAGTAGTGAAGTTTTCAAATTTATTAAATCATAGATAGTATCGCCAATAGTTATCAGGTTTTTGAATTTGCCTGAATAGCCCTTTTTGGCGGAAATTTTATAAACTAATTTAGTGTCTTTATTACAGTATAACTTAATGCTATTGTTATAAGTGTATATTAAGCTGATTCTATCATATTCATCATAAAATTCTTTGAGAAATTGAAATACCTCGCTTGAAGAATCCATTTTCTCTCCAATTTTTATACCGCCCATACTAATCCCTTCAACTATTGGATAGTTATTAAATGATTTCATTAATTATTTATATTAATTGTCTCTTTTTAGAGCTTTTTTTGCAACTCCCTGAGTTTAATATATTTCAAAGTAGCATACACTGTCTGCGCAAAAGCCCAGACAAAACCTCTGTATCCATTCAGAAAGTTTAACCTTATGAAGTATTCCACAAAAAAAGTAATCGGAAACTTTGTGACAATCTTGATGATTGATGCTTTTTTTCCCTTCTTATAGAGTTCTAATGCCATTCTGGATGAATAACTGTTCACTTTCTGAAAGAAATCTGTTACATCGGCATAACTATAGTGCAAAACATGGTTTTCCAGGGTTCGTACTTTACCATCCAGTATCACTTCTTCATGAATATCTTTCAGGTTAAAATTACCGAATTTTTTATTGAACAAGCGTAAACGAGGCATCTTGTATTCTCTGCCATAACGCAGCATTTTTCCCAGAAACACAATTGTGCTTGGAACCATATAACCTCGGCACTCACTATCGGTGGCCAGAGCAATATCTATTTCATCTCTCAGTTCTTTTGTTACGACTTCGTCTGAATCAACTACCAACACCCAGTCGTTTGTGGCATGAGCAGCGGCATGGTGTTTTTGTGCGCCATATCCCTCAAACTTTCGGTAATAAATCTGACAGCCGAATTCTTTAGCAATGTCTAATGTACCATCTGTACTACCACTATCTAATACTACTGTTTCGTTTGCCCATCCGGCTACGGCTTCTAATACTTGTCTGATTGTACGGGTATTGTTAAAAGTGGTAATTGCTACTGAAAGATTCATTGAGTGTGATTTTTGAAACTACTTTGAATGAGAGTGTATGGGTTAAAATGAACGCTTTTATTTTCAAAAGTAATATTGTTTGAAGTTTTAACATCGTAATTTTGCAAAAATTTAATTGCGAATGATAGAAACCCACGCACATATATACGACGACCAGTTTGATGAAGACAGAGATGCCATGCTCGAAAAAGCCTTTGCAGCAGGTGTAAAACAGATATGGATGCCCAACTGTGACCATGAAACTATTAACGGAATGCTGGCATTAGAGCAGCAATATCCGGGCGTTTGCCTGCCCATGATGGGCATACACCCATGCTATATTAAAGAAAACTTTGAACAGCGGTTAAACATTGTTGAGGGCTTGCTTGCTCAACGTTCGTTCCCGATGATTGGAGAGATTGGCATTGATTTCTATTGGGATTTAAACTATGTACCGCAGCAGGAAGAAGCCTTTGTAGCACAATTACGCCTTGCCAAACAATATAATCTGCCAATATGTATCCATTCCCGCAATTCGAAGGATGGCGCTTTGAATGCCATTGTGCGATGTATTGAGTTGATTGAGCAGTTTGGCTGGAGTGATTTAAGAGGAATTTTCCATTGTTTTTCAGGCAATCTCGAAGAAGCCCGGAGAGTAATCGGCCTTAATTTCCTTTTAGGCATTGGTGGTGTAGCTACTTTCAAAAACGGTGGTATGGATAAGGTGCTTCCTTTTGTTGATTTAAAAAATATCGTGCTTGAAACCGATGCCCCATATCTGGCTCCGGTACCACATAGAGGCAAAAGAAATGAAGTTGCCTATATTGAATTAGTTGCTCAGAGAATAGCCGAGCTAAAGCAGGTATCTTTTCAGGAGATAGTACAACAAACTACCGAAAATGCCTTACATTTGATACACGTATAACACCTGAACATTGAACCTGAAACTCCTTTTATTGGGCATTTTATTTGCTGCTTTGTGGGCTTCGGCATCGGCAGCAGCAAAATTCGGACTTCGTTCCGTTGAGCCATTGGTACTTTTTCAGGTACGCTTTTTAGCTGCCGGTATTATCATGCTCACTTATTCATTTCTGGTTCAGAAAGACCGCCTGCCCAAAGGTAAAGAATGGTGGGAATTAACTCTCTTTGGTTTATTAAATGTTACGCTCTACCTGAGTTTCTTTGTACTGGGTATTAAAGAAGTAGCAGCCGGTATAGGAAGCCTTTCTACTGCCACCAACCCACTCATTATCAGCATTATTTCTGCAATCTGGATAGGCCGGAAAGTAAAAATGGCAGAATGGTCAGCCGTATTATTAGGTTTATTAGGCGTAGGCATTGCCACCTATCCACTTCTTCAGCATAGCTTTGCTACACCTTTAGGACTATCTTACATGGGTTTGAGTATGCTTTCTTATTCAATTGCGACCATTTATTATTCCAATATCGACTGGAAACTTTCAAGAACAGCCATCAATGGCTGGCAGGTATTTCTTGGAGGCCTTATGATGCTGCCACTTACATTTATCCTGCATAAGGAACCTAATACATACGACCTTACCTTTACATTATCAGTACTATGGCTGATATTTCCTGTTTCTATACTGGCAGTACAATTATGGTTATACCTATTGGAGGTTGACCCTGTGAAAGCCTCTTTCTTCTTATTCTTATGCCCTATTTTCGGCTTTATTTATTCATATTTATTGCTTGACGAGCCTATTACTTACCATACCTTTCTTGGTACTGCTTTGGTAATTACAGGATTGTATGTCGGGCAACGTGAAAAAGTAGTACGGAAGCGAGATAAATAGTTGACCTTAAACTATTATCAGTTTTTCTTCTAAAACACATATTTATAGTTCATATTTACGTTAAGAACTTAGATATGCCGCTTATTTATGAGATATACTATTTTTACTACCCTTGCTGTTGCCACAGTTTTATGTCTTTCGCTGATGAACTCCTGCAGTAAACAGGAAACAGTTGATTCGGAAATAGCAAGTTTTGACCTGATTCAGGATAAAATACTGACTAAGTCCTGTGCGGTACAGGGTTGCCATGCCTCTGTAAATGATGGTACCTTTGCTCAGCATGGGCTGGTATTAGCCAAAGGTAAAGCCTTTAATAATCTGTTCGAGATTGACCCAAAAAATAACGAGGCCAGAAAAGACGGTTTAAAATTAGTAAAAGCCTTCAATTCACAGCAAAGTTTATTTTACCATAAACTCAATACCTATAATAGCCACCATAACGGAAAGAACTATGGCAGCACGATGCCGTTGGGAAATGAGCCGTTATACCAGGGACAAATAGAATTTATCAGAAGATGGATTGAAGCGGGTGCTCCCGAAAAAGGAAATGTGGCAGATGCCAAGCTATTGGAAGACACCACCCCAAGCACTATAATTCCCTTCGATGCATTGACTCCTCCGGCAACCGGAACGGGGTACCAGATGAAACTGGATAAGTTTGATGTAGCACCCAATTTCGAAAGAGAACTTTTTATCAGAAAACCTCTGGGAAATACCGAGACGGCTTATGTAAACAGGATTCAGATAAGAATGCGCCCTGGTAGCCACCATTTTATATTGTATGGATTCCGAAACCTTAGTAACCTTGCGCCATTGAATCAGATACGTGATTTACGTTATCCTGATGGTACCCTTAATCTGGTTACTTTTCAGCAAATGGGTAACCATATTTTCAATTTTGGGGGTAGCGAAGCAAACATGGACTATACTTTTCCGGAAGGAACTGCCGTGGAAATAACTCCTGAAACGACATTTGACATGAACTCTCACTATTATAACAGAGGAACAACCGCCATTCCGGGAGAGGTTTATATCAATCTTTTTACCACCAATAAGGCTAATGTGAAGAACACCCTGAAAGTACTGGATTTAGCCAATAATAACCTGAATATCCCTCCCAAGCAAAAAACAGTTATATCGAAGACTTTCACTTTTGATAAAAATATCAAAGTTGTAACCCTGCTTTCGCATACCCATAAATTCGGTGAAAAATTTGAGATACTCATCAAAGGAGGTAGCCGGGACGGCGAAGTAGTCTACACCTCAACTAATTGGGAACACCCCGAAAAAATCAATTATTCACCTTATATCTCATTAAAAAAAGGAGAAGGACTCACCTCAAGGATTACCTATAATAATACTTCTGATAAAACCGTAACTTTCGGTCTTACTACCGCGGACGAAATGGGGATAATTTTTGGGTATTATTTTGAGGAGTAGGTCTATTGAGTGATTGAGTGAATGTGTGATTTAGTGATTAAAATACTGTAAAAATAATCACTCAATCGCTAATTCACTCAATCACTAAATGTTTTTACATTTCTACTTCAAATCACTACTAACCGTAAAGAGGAAGATTATCATTAAAATATCTAACACAGGCACTAAACTTACTTTTAAAGCAAAGTCATAATTGTGGCGTGCAAAGGCAATCCACGAAATAATTTGTGTTAAAACAATTAAGACAGGTAAGGCAACAAGAGTTCCGAAAATCCACCATGTTCTTTTAGTTGCACCCGAATCAAATACAAAAGGAGACATAATAGCACCAAATGCAGCAGGAATCAGAATGATGAGCATGATGATGTTTGCAATTAAACTGGTTGTTTTCATAAGGGGTTAGTATTTAAGGGTAAGATTAATCAAATATAAATTATTCTTCGCAAAAAATTAATTTTTTAACGAAAAAAGCACGAAGTATTGCTACCCCGTGCCTTTTACTTATATCTTACTACGAAATATTACTTCGCAATTTCCATGCTTACTTCACGTGCATTGATGGTTTTGCCTTGCATACCATCCAATACTTTTTTCACATCTGATTGTGGTATCTCTACAAAACTGAATTTATCATAAATATCAATTTGTCCGATAGCACGACCTGCAATGCGGGCTTCTGAAGTGATTGCACCAACTATATGGTTAGGAGCAACGTTATCTTTACGACCTAAGCTGATAAACAAGCGTACCATGTCAGGTCTTCCGGAACCACGGGCGCCAGTCTCCTGACGTCTCTCTCTTGGTTCGAAACGACGCTCGCCACCACGTGGGTCTCTACTACCGCTACCTGCAGATGCATAGTCACGACGGCCACCGTCTCTGCCACCAACACTACCTCTTGAGTCTCTGCTACCAGATCTTGAATCGCGTGATTCGTAAGATCTTGGCTCACGGTAGCTATCTGATAATTGTGCGTCTGAGAATTCGCTTTTCACTGCACCAACCTGCATTTTAATTAAAGCTGCCATGATCTGAGCATCTGAATATCCTTCTTCGCTCAATTGGCCAACGATATCTTCATAGAAATTATCAACGCCAGCCAGAAGTGTTTCTTTCACTTGCTCTAAAAACTTCACGTGACGCGTTTTCACTAATTCATTGAACGTCGGAATTTTTCCTTGTTCAATTTTTACTTTCGTATAGTTTTCTATGTCACGCAGACGGTATTTGTCACGACCTGAAATAAGCATGAAGGCTTTTCCGGTCTTACCTGCACGACCTGTACGGCCGATACGGTGAACATAATATTCTAAATCCTGAGGAACATCAAAGTTAAATACTGCATCTACACCTGATACGTCAATACCACGGGCTGCAACATCGGTAGCAACCAGAATAGTTGTTACACCTGCACGGAACTTACTCATCACCTGCGAACGTACCTGTTGGCGCATATCACCATGAAGACCTTCAGCAGCATAACCACGTACCTGTAAATCACTTACGATTTCGTCTACTTTCGATTTGGTATTAGCAAACACCAACATCAATTTCAATTCATGTACATCAATCAAACGCGTCATTACTTCCATCTTAGCTTCTTTATGCACGGCAAAGAAAAACTGCTCGATGTTAGCATTAGAAACCTCTTTTTTCTGAGTTTTAATAATCTCAGGATTTTTCTGGAAACGTTTGGTGATAGAAAGGATTTCAGGAGACATAGTTGCCGAGAACAACAAGGTCTGTCTTTCAGCAGGTGCAAAAGATAAGATTTTCTCAATATCTTCACGGAAACCCATGTT
>CALRLS020000343.1:0-6198 GCA_943368815.1 Cyanobium sp. NIES-981 | reverse complement strand
CACAATGATGTCGGGATATTTCTGATAATATTCCTTAATAATGGCCTGCGTATTGTCAGGCGATGCATCGTCTCCTACTAATAGTTCAAATTTAAAATTTACTTTCTGGCTAAGAATAGAGTCCAGGGTCTTACGAATAAATTTTTCGTGCTTATACGTCAGAACCAATACACTTACTTTTATCATCTCATTCACTATTTTAAACGCTTTCGCTGTTCCGTCGCTCTGCAATACGCAATTTCGAACTTCTGGCTCTTGGGTTCAGTTGTGTTTCTTCTTCGCTGGCTTCAATTGCTTTTCTATTAACGGCCTCTAATGGTTTTATATCATTTCCAAAAAAATCTTTTTCGACGTCTCCGCTAAATTTACCGCTTCTGATAAAATTCTTCACCAGTCGGTCTTCTAATGAATGATACGACATCACTACCAATCTTCCTCCCTCTTCCAGCACTTCAGGTGTTTGTTGCAAAAACTCTTCCAGAACAGCCATTTCCTGATTTACTTCAATACGTAAAGCCTGAAAAACCTGCGCAAAATATTTGTTTTCTTTACCGCGCGGAGCGTACTTCTGCAAGATACCTTTCAGATCGTTGATGGTATCTATACTTTTATTGAGTCTGGCTGTATAAATTGCCTGAGCGGCTGTACGGGCATTCTGTATTTCGCCATACATGCCCAGAATTTTATGCAGTTGTTCAACCGAATATTCATTGATAATATTTTTGGCAGTAAAATCGGCCTTCTGATTCATGCGCATATCCAGATCGGCATCAAATCTGGTCGAGAAACCACGTTCGGGTGTATCAATCTGATGGGATGAGATTCCCAGATCAGCCAGAATGCCGTCTACTTTTTTTACACCGAACAAACGCAGATATTGTCTGAGATTTCTGAAATTGGCATCAATAAAAGTGAAATTTTTACTTTCTATCAGTTTAGATTCTGCTTTGGCATCAGCATCCTGGTCGAAACCATAGAGTTTGCCTGTGGTGAGATGTTCGAGAATGGCTCTAGAGTGCCCGCCGCCGCCAAACGTTACGTCTACATATATGCCATCGGGCTTAATATTAAGGCCATCAAGGCATTCTTTGAGCATAACTGGTACATGGTAGGAAGACATAAGAGGCAATTAAGTATCAATAATAATTGCAAAAATAGTGAAAAATGAAGATATTCCCGTCTTAAGCGAAGTTTATCTATATTTAGATAATAAGAAAAGAGTAAAACTAAAAGCCACTTACTTTACGTTTGTATTCCTGTGGACTAACAAAGTATGTTTGGGAAAAAGATACAATTTTACCCTAAAAAACTATTCAAAATCTAATTTTTCATGGCACGACGAGAGGTGTTTGTTAATATTTATGAGCAAATCACAGGCTGGAGATTTGCGCTTATTTTCCTTTTATTAGTGATTGGAGCGGGTGTATTGTATTATTTTAATCAGCTGGGGCAACAGGTTGAAGAAAGAGAGAAAAAATATGCCTCATTATATGCGGCCGGTATTAGTTTTACCATAGAAGAAAACGGGAAGGATTGCCAATACACTTATGTGCAGGAGATGCTGGAAGCTAATGAAACAGTACCCATGATTCTCGTTGTGAATGGAAGACCTACAGAATATTCACAGAATATCCCTGAACTGGAAGATAAAAAAAGAAAGTGGACTGATAAAGAAAAGCTGGATTTTAAGTATAATAAGATTGCCGAAATGGGTCAGGAACATCCCCCTATTGAGTTTGTGTCAGGTAAAGATAGAGGGTATGTGTATTATAGCAATTCGGTAGTGGTAAAACAATTACGATATTTCCCATATGTTCTTCTGGGTACTTTTCTGATTTTTGGCGCCTTGGCATATATCGCTTATAGTTCGTCACGCAAGGCTGAAGAAAATCGCGTTTGGGTAGGTCTGGCCAAAGAAACCGCCCACCAATTGGGAACACCGATTTCAGCCCTGATGGCTTGGGTAGAAGTATTAAGAGGTAACCCTGAATTTGATACAAGTATAGGCGACGAAATGGAAAAAGACGTGAAACGGCTTGAAACCATTACTACTCGTTTTTCAAACATCGGGTCTATTCCTCAAATGAGTCAGGAGAAAATAGTGGAAATGGTAGAGCAGACCCTGAAATACCTGGAAAGAAGAATTTCGACCAAGGTAAAAGTACATTTTACCAGCGAAATACCTGATAATGTTACTGTAGAAGTAAACCGGCATTTATTTGAATGGGTAATAGAAAATCTTTGTAAGAATGCCGTAGATGCGATGAGTGGTAAGGGTAAATTATTCGTATCAATAGTGCCATTGAATAAAAATCGTATTGCTATTGATGTTGCGGACACAGGCAAGGGGATTTCACAGAGTAATCTCCGGAAAATATTCAAGCCGGGCTTTAGTACCAAGAAAAGAGGTTGGGGGCTTGGGCTGACATTAGCCAAGCGTATCATCGAAAACTATCATGACGGAAGATTGTATGTAAAAGAAACCCAGATTGATAAGGGGACGACTTTCAGGATAATATTGGATGTAGCCTGATGTATTGTATCACGATTTTTCAAATCGTCAGTTATAATAAAAACGATTTAAAAATAGTGATACATATTTATTTCAAAAAAGCCACTATCTCCTTAGCAAATGCTTCTGATACAGAAGTATTCCCATGATTACCCGGAACAGTTTTCAAAGTAGAATTGGGTATTAATTTCGCCAAAGCGGGTACATCTCCATTATCACTATCCTGGTCTCCTGAAATCACCAATACAGGTTTTTTAACTTTTTTGAGTTCAGATGGCAGGGTAGTAGGTTGTACTTTTTGCAGATAGCCCATTACCAGTGTATCTACCCCGTTTCTTTTAGCGCTTTCAATAGCCCCTTTGGTTTCAGGGTATAAATGTGCTTTGCCTGAAAACGCTTCAGCAAACATTTTTCTTCGTTCCCAATTAGGATTAGTAAAATCAACACCTGCTCCGCCAATGACGGCTTTTATTATGCGCTTATCTATAGTCAATTGTTTGGCTACAAGAATCGCCCCTCTTGAATAACCCACCACATGGTGTTTTTTGAAGCCTAAATGCTTCATTAACTGCATCACATCTCGCAGCTCGGCATTATTCTGATAGGCTTCTAATGTATGAGGTTTATCCGATATGCCATTTCCTCTTAAATCAACATTGATTACCTTAAAACCATTATCGGCCAATGTCTGAATCAATACACCTCTTTTCCAGGATTTACTGCTACTCATAAAGCCATGAAGTAGCACAACAGGTGTGCCTTCACCTGTCACTTCATAGTGGATTTTGGTGCCATCATAAGAGGTGAATAATGGTTCTCTTTCGGTTTGAGCAAGACCCATTATTGGGAACAGGAGAATCAATAATAGCGATTTCATAGTATGTTTTTTGTGGCTCGCGCCACAAGTGTTTACTTGCCTTTTCTGACATCCAAACCATAGCCTTTCAGAATACCTCGGGCCAGGGCTGTTTTATGCACCTCATCTGCGCCATCATAAATACGTGCGGCACGCTCATGTGAATACCAATGCGATAATAAAATATCATTGGTCATACCTAATGCGCCATGTGTCTGAATGGCTCTGTCAATTACCCTCAGCATCATATTGGCTGTAAAAAATTTTATCATTGATATTTCGTCACGCACAGCTGCTGCTCCTTGTTCGTCTATATTTTTGGCGGTTCGCAGCACCAGGAGGCGAGCGGCATCAATCTCAGCTCTGCTTTCGGCAATAAAGCCCTGAATAAACTGCTTTTCACCCAATACTACTCCCTCTTCCATTTCTCTTGACACGGCGTATTGGCACATCAATTCAAAACTACGTTCTGCAATACCAATGAAACGCATGCAATGGTGTATTCTGCCTGGCCCTAAACGTTCCTGGGCTAATAAAAATCCCATGCCTTCTGCGCCTATCAGGTTAGCCTGTGGCACCCGCACATTCTCATACATTACTTCGGCATGGCTCGCCCAGCTATCGCCTGCATGACCCATAATCGGGATATTTCTTATGAACTTAAAACCCGGTGTATCGGTAGGTACCAATATCTGGCTGGCTCTTTTATGCGGGGCAGCATCCGGGTTGGTTACTGCCATTACAATGGCAAAGGTAGCGCCGTCAGCCGATGAAGTAAACCATTTATGTCCGTTAATCACATAGTCGTCTCCATCTTTTATAGCCATTGTACCCATACGGGTTGGGTTTGACCCTGCAAATTCAGGTTCAGTCATTGAAAAGCAACTTCTGATTGCCCCATCCATCAAAGGTTTTAGATATTGTTCCTTCAGGTGTTTGGGGGCATACTTGTGCATCAGTTCGGTATTACCAATATCAGGAGCCTGGGTATTAAATACAAAATGCCCGAAAGGGGTCATTGCCAGAATCTCACTTATTTGTCCGAACTCGCAAAGACTTAGTTCCAATCCTCCGTCTTCCTTATGCAGGTGCAGGCCCCATAATCCGGCTTTTTTTACCAGGGCTCTTTTTTGTTGCAGAACGGGCTCTATATAGGAGAAATTATGCGTAAGATTTTCGGTAGTTTCTAAAGGATATAATTCATTGACAACAAACTCTTTGATTTTGGGTAACAGGGTGCTGATTTTTTCGGTAATGAACAAGCGCTCCATAGAACAGGATTTTAGGTTGAATTTGTAAATATGCTAATAATTTAGATTTCCTGTATTGATTTGCAAAATTTTAAGTTTTTTCGCTGAAAATAGCTTAAATTTGAGTTTTCAAACCAAAATGACCTGCCACCTTCAGGTATAAATCGAAATTTCCTATCTACTCCTTTTGAATGAACAAATTCAGCTTCTTCTTCCTGTTTTGTTTTTTACAAATCTGCTATTGCCAGAGTTTTGCCGCTGATTCGTTGTTTGTTCGACAGATATTGATAAAAGGTAATGTTCGTACAAAAGACAAGATTATTTTGCGTGAGGTAGATGTAAAAGCCGGAGATAGCTTAAAAAAAGCAACGATAAGTGAAGTACTTGAAATTGACCGGAGAAAAATTGTTAATACCAATCTGTTTATAACGGTCAATATCGCTATTGTAGACATTAGTGAATCGGTGATAGATATTGAGATTGAAGTAAAAGAGCGGCTCTATTTTGTAGCTTTTCCGGTGTTTTACTTAGCCGACCGGAATTTTAATGAATGGTGGTATGAACGCAAACGGGATTTAAGAAGAACTATTTATGGGGTGTATGCCAAACATTCAAACCTCACGGGGAATAACGACCAGTTGAAACTAAGGGCAGAGTTTGGTTTTGTGCCTAATTTTGAAATAGCGTATTCTACTCCCTATCTGGATAAGGAGTTGACAAAAAGAGTTTCAGTAGGGGTGCTGTATGTGATGAATAAAACCATGGCTTACCGAACCTGGCAGGATAAATTACAATTCTTTCAAAGTGAAGGAAAACAAAGAGAGCGGCTTTATGTGTATTCAGTTTTCAGCCAACGCAAAGGGTTTTATCAGAGCCAGCAATTGGAATTAAGCTATACTCAGGTTCAGATAGGTGATACGATTGCGGTATTGAATCAGGATTATCTATTAGACGCAAAACAAAAACAGAATTATTTTCTGGCAAGTTATGCTTATATATATGATAAAAGAGATAACAGACAATACGCCCTGAATGGTTATTCTCTAAGTTTTGGCGCAACTAAATATGGGCTGTTACCAAGTGATAATGTGAACTTATTCAGTTTGTCGGCAGGGTTTACACAATATTTTCCTTTAGGCAATAAATTCTATGCCAATTATAGCCTTAGAGGCAGAATGTCGTTTCCGAAGAAACAGCCTTTTTTACAAACACTTGGTTTAGGTTATCGTAATGACCTGGTAAGGGGATATGAACTATATGTAATAGACGGGCAGCAATATGGGCTTCTAAAAACCAACCTGAAATATCAGTTGTTTAACCGAACCTTTGATTTGAAAAAATACCTTAGAATCAAACAATTCAATACTTTCCCGATAGCAGCATACTTAAATTCATTTATTGACGTTGGCTACGTTAAGAACAGCTTTTCGATCTTGAACAATAGTCGTCTGGCAAATAAAGTTATTGCCTCAGCAGGTTTGGGGCTTGATGTAGTAACATTTTATAATGTAGTTGGCAGGCTCAATTATTCATTAAACGGCCTGGGTGAGCGACGGGTCTTTTTTGCAGTTACCAGAGAT
>CALRLS020000342.1:0-6204 GCA_943368815.1 Cyanobium sp. NIES-981 | reverse complement strand
GGGAAAATCAAGCGCCATTCCTATGAATATGATGAATATGACAGAATACCAGTTCCATGTAGGTGGTTTTGGAGGTATGACAGGCAAAACGCCTAATAACCTGAAAACCATTACATTACCTATGACAACCACTGCGCAGGTGAGAGGAGATATAGCACCGCAAATTCATATCATTAACGATATTCAGAAGGTCTTTAGTGGGGTGAATCAGGTGAGTATTGCAAAATCTTATATGACTCACGCACCGGAAGCTGGTATTCCGATTGGTCAGAACTATGCCAAAAGCTTTATTGTTGACCATGTTCACAACGAAAAAGACTGATGAAATCGAAATTCATTATTCTGGCTATAAGCGGTTTGATCTATTTGGGAGTTGCCTGTTCAAAAGGTAGCTCCCGGGTAATTGAACCCGAAGCATTGTTTGAGATTCCTGCTAATTTCCCAAAACCTGTATATGATTTTTCTAAAAACCCCATTACAAATGATGGGTTTGAGTTAGGGAAAGCACTATTTTATGATGGAAATTTATCAAGAGACGGAACAATTTCTTGTGCTGAATGCCATAGCCAACCATCAGCTTTTACACATCACGGGCATGATTTAAGTCATGGTATTGACAATAAGATTGGCATGAGAAATGCTCCTCCTGTTCAGAATATGGCTTTTCAAAAAGAGTTTTTCTGGGATGGAGGTGTATTTGATCTGGATTTGTTTCCTATTGCACCAATAGAAAATCCTGTAGAAATGGATGAAAAATTAGGTAATGTATTAGAAAAACTTCGTAAACAGGAAAAATACACTACTCTTTTTCAGAAGGCTTATGGCAGTAAAGAAATTACAACCGAGCGATTCCTTAAGGCACTTTCGCAATTCATGCTTTCATTGGTTTCTGCTAATTCCCGCTATGATAAATACATAAGAAATGAAGCGGGCGGTACACTCACCCCGGATGAACTGGCAGGACTGGAAATCTTTAAGCAAAAATGTGCTTCCTGTCATTCAGGTGAACTTTTCACCGACCAGTCTTATCGTAATAATGGCTTACCTGTATATAATAAAGAAGATACCGGAAGACAAAGGATTACAGCGGCTAAAGATGATAGCTATAAGTTTAAAGTACCAAGCCTTAGAAATATAGGTGTTACAGCACCCTATATGCACGACGGTAGGTTTTATAGTCTGGATGCGGTTTTGAATCATTATTCTGATGGGGTAATTGAATCCGGGACACTTGACGGGCTATTAAAAAACGGTGAGGCATTAGGTATTGCTTTATCAAAAGACGAGAAAACAAAATTGATAGCTTTTCTCAAAACATTGACGGATGATGAATTTTTAAAAAATAAAAAATTTGCAGTTAACTGATCATGAAAAAAATACTATTCATTCTATTTTGTGCTATTTCGGTAGCGAATGCACAAAAGACAGGTTCCCTAAGCATTCATTTTGACCATGTTGTAGGTAATGAGCCGCTTGTATTAAACGATAAGAAATATACCAATGCTGCAGGAAATGAATTTAATGTTTCTCTGTTTCAGTATTTTATAAGTAACATTCAACTTATCCGAAAAGATGGTTCAAGATACACCGTTCCACAGGAAAAGTCATATTTCCTGATTCGTGAAAGCAATAAGGAGAGTAAAACCATTACGATTACTGATATTCCGAGAGATAAATTTACAGGTATAACTTTTATGATTGGAGTGGACAGTGCTAAGAGTGCCTCGGAAATTGGGTTTCGTAAGGGATGCCTAGATGTGGCAGGAGATGCCAGGGATATGTACTGGGCATGGAACTCGGGTTATATATTTGTAAAAATGGAAGGTACTAGTCCGCAGTCTACCGCAAAAAACAACATCTTTATGTATCATATCGGCTTGTTTGGAGGTATTGGCAATAAAAAAACGCTCAATAATATTCGCTATGCCAATATTGATTTTGGTCAGACAATCAGGATTAAAGATGATAAAAATGTACCACAGCTTACTATTAAAGCCGATGCGATTAAGATGATGAACGGTGAAACCAATATTGACATGGTTAAAAATGCTTCGGTAATGGGTGGGCCATTTTCTGCAAAAATAGCCGAGAATTATAAGACCATGTTTTCGTTTGCAGGCCTAAGCATATTGACGGCAGGTGCTGATAAAAACAAAAATGCTTTAGGCATGAACTAAAGGACATCCATGAGAGCAAAGGTTAAAATACTTTTAGTACTGATAGGCGTTGCTTTTTTATCATTTAAAAGCATTACTGAGTCTGCGCTTTTTTCTGTACCGACTAATTTCCCGAAGCCAACTTACCATTTTGAGAGTAACCCGCTTACTAATGAAGGGGTAGAGCTAGGTAAGACCTTGTTTTATGATGCAATTATTTCATCCGATAATACCGTTAGTTGTGGTAGTTGCCATCAGCAATCGGCCGGATTTACGCAACATGGGCATGTGTTGAGTCATGGTGTAAATGATAAGTTGACAAAACGAAATTCAATGCCCTTGTTTAATCTGGCCTGGTCGAGTAGTTTTGGTTGGGATGGTGGTGTACACGACCTCGATTTCTTTGCTGTTTCGCCAATTACTAATCCGGCAGAAATGGATGAGTCGCTTGCCAATGTACTTGAAAAGCTTCGTCAGTCGCCGCAATACCCCAACCTCTTCAAAAAAGCCTTTGGAAGTGATGAAATCAATACAGAAAGATTTTTGAAAGCGCTTTCCCAATTTATGCTCACAATGGTTTCTTCTAATTCAAAGTACGACCACTATATCCGCTACGAAGGCGTAGAACTTAGCAAAGTTGAGCTGGAAGGAATGGAACTCTTTAAAAAGAAATGTGCGTCTTGTCATGCAGGCGAGTTGTTTACCGATTTTTCATTCAGAAATAATGGCTTGTCTCATTTAGATGAAAGCGACCTTGGACGGTTTGAAGTAAATCAGAATGAAAAGGATAAGTTTAAGTTCAAAGTACCAAGCCTTCGGAATTTAAGCTACACAAGCCCTTATATGCACGATGGCAGGTTTGAGACACTTGAACAGGTATTGGAGCATTACACATCAAAAGTCGAAAAGACACCATTTCTTGATTCATTACTTAACAGAAATGGTGAAACGGGTATTCCTTTAAGGCCTGATGAGCAACAGAAAATAATAGCCTTTTTAAAAACACTCGATGATGATGATTTTGTGAAGGATATAAAATTTTCAGAAGGCTCATTAGTGAACGCAATACCTAAGAAAAATATTGATGCCGAACTGATGAACTTTAAGTTGACTGATAAAGGCATAAGGGCCTCATTTAATCAATGTATTGAATCATACCTGAAAATTAAAGCGGCTATTAAGGCAAATAACAGCATGAAAGCAGGTAGCGAAGCTAAAACTCTGATTAAAATACTGACTAATATCACGATTAATCAGAAAGAACAAAAAGAATTTTTCAGGAAGTATCAGGATAAATTATTTTTTGATGCTGACCATATTATTGAAGGAGAACACTCTATTGAGCACCAGCTTGACCATTTCAACGAATTATCAGACCATTTATATATTATGGTGGCGTCTTTTAAAGCGAATGATAAGGTTTTGTATTTCAAGCAATGTTCAGAGAAAAATACCAGGTGGTTGAGCGCTATAAAGACTGATTCTTTTATAGCCAACGATTGTAAAGAAGAACAAATTAAAACTCTAGGTTTATGAAAAAGTATCTTGTATTTTTATTATTTGGTATGATTGGTTTTAAAGCAATTAGTCAGGAACCAACAGCGGCTAGTTCTACTCAAAAGGAAAAGACTACTTTGGAGAAAGACGGTAAAGACCCTGTGTGTGGCATGAAAGTAAAAAAAGGAACGACAATAGTAAGTATATACAAAGAAAAGCAACATGGCTTTTGTGGAAAGGCTTGTAAAGAGAGATTTGATAAAGATCCAGAGAAATATGTAAAAAAATGAACCGGAAAAAGTTTCTTTCAACCTTTACACTGGCATTATCAGATCTTTTGGTTTTAGGGCATGAAAAGCCCGTTAGTTGCACTATTAGAACCAACCGTATTTGTAGTATCTGTAAGCACAATCTGGGCAAAAGCATTTTCTTTGAGAAAGGAGTAAAAGATGTAGAAGTTGACTGGGTGAAAGAAACTATCAAAATCTCCTATGATGCTGCAAAAACTACTCCCGAGAAATTAAAGAAATATATAGTTTCGATTGGGTATGATGCTGATGAATTAAAAGCAGATGTAAAAAAGAGAGAGATTTTAAGGTATTGTTGTGAAAGTAATATGACTATCTGTAAATAGAACCGTATGAAAAAAATACTCCTTATTTTATTAATATTCAGCCAGCTTGATGGGCTTGCCTGTGATATATGTGGTTGTGCCAATGGTAGTGCCTTTGTTGGTCTTACGCCACGTGCAGGGGCACAATTTGCAGGTATTCGTTATAGATACCGTTCTTATGACTCGCACCTGAATAGTCTTATGCTGAAAACACGTGAAACCTTTCAGACTGCTGAATTGTGGGCAAGGTTTTATCCGGTTAAAAACTTTCAATTAATGGTTTTCTTACCCTATAATTCTAACAATCAGGTTTTAATAAACAGTGGTACAGAAACTTTAAAAAACGGTATCGGTGATGCTATTATATTAGGGCACTTAAATGTTTATAACACTTTTTTGGATACTACTAATACCTCTCATATCTACCAAAGCCTGATGATTGGTGGTGGAGTAAAATTAGCTACCGGAAAATTTGAATATGGTTATGAAGATGAAATTAATCCTAATTTTCAGTTAGGTACAGGGAGCACTGATTTTTTATTAAGTGCAATTCATACAATCAAAATTCATGATTGGGGTTTTAATACAGAAATTGGTGGTAGAATTTCAACCAGAAGTAATAGTAAATACCGTTTTGGGAATCGTATCAACGGCTCATTGACAGCATTTTATTCTAAAAATATAGGAGTGTTTTCTATTATGCCCAATGCAGGAGTTTTGATGGATTATGGTTTTAGAGATATTAAGGAAGGACAGCGTAATTCACAAACAGGTGGTTTTGCTGCACTGGCCAATGCAGGGGTTGAAATGTATTACCGACGATTTAATATTGGTGTATCTTACCGACTTCCTGTTTATCAGAATCTTGGAGACGGCGAATTAAAATCATTGCCACAATATGGTGTGAATTTTACTGTAAACTTCTGATTCAGGAAAAATAATAATGCAAAGCCTTAAAAAAGATGAGGCTAACGCTCTCTATAAGCGAATTCGAAAGTAGGTTGTAGTAATTCCCTCTTAGCCTGTTTGTTTAACAGCTGGCGATGTTCGAAGCATTTGTTGCCTATTTTCAGTCTTGTCACCGTACTATACAAATGAGGTAATGGTGCGGTATAGTGACAATACCAACTGGAGGAAGAATGCACTTGAAAAATTTATTTCAAATCAAATGTCGCAAATGGTTCGACGGGGATTATCGAAATAATTATTTATCTTTACTAAATGAATAAATCTAAGGCTATTACAAATTATTGTGCGAATCATGGTCTGGAATTCTGATGTATGGCTGCAAGTTACATCTATGATACTCGTATTTGTCTCATTGCTTCTGGCGATTTTTCTGGCTACGGTTGCATCAAAAAATAAGAAGGGGAATATCTGCCTTGCCATTTACCTGCTTATAAATGCTTTAGATTACTCATCCTTTTTTTATCACTCTTTTATCAAATTGTCTCCCATCCTTGAAATGATCCGGATTGACCTGGGATCATTCTTAAAATACCCTTTTCTTTTTTTCTTTGTGCTGAGTGTTCTCTATTCAGATTTTAAGCTACGACCGAGGCATTTGCTGCACGCAATTCCTTTCCTGATAAATACACTGATCTTGTTGCCAGGATTTTATCTGGTAAACAGTGCAAGTAAAGTTCGTTTTTTTAATGATCATATGCATTCCTTTGAGGGTAGCTTTACGATTGCCCTCTCTACACTCCAGTTTTTCTTCTACATCGTTTTTATATTTGTACTATTAGCTCGCTACAAAACGCTCCTTCTCGAAAATTATTCGCAATTAGTCAGAGTCAATTATTCCTGGTTACTGCGAATGAATTTGTTTTTGCTCGTGTTATTTGCGTCTTCCTTAACTCACAATATCTATAGATGGGGTTTTGATGGAGGTGCCGTTACCGAATACCGCCTGATTATGGCTGTGGTCCATCTGGG
>CALRLS020000341.1:0-6216 GCA_943368815.1 Cyanobium sp. NIES-981 | reverse complement strand
ATATTATAGATTTGTTTGCGTTTTGTACTTTCAGCATCTTATTATCTGACAAAACTATGAACTTGGAAAAGTTCAAAAATATATAAAAACAATTTAACAATTAATGACTATACTTAATAGAAAAATATCATTCGAATTCCTCTTCCGTCTGCTGTTTCATATATTGTTCTGGGGAATATGGACTGTCCTGCCTATTATTAATGCGTATTCTAATGATACAGAAAATGACAGATGGTATCTGGCAAATATTGTCCCGTTAACTTTTTTACATTTACCTCAGTTCTTTATTAACACCACGATTCTGATTCCTAATTTTCTTCGGAGAAAAGGATTGGGGTCTTATGTATTTTCAGTGATTGTACTAAGTTTTACTTTTTTAGTACTTCAGTACTTTTTGAAATTTTTGTTGTGGGATGGAGGCGTTGATATGCATGGTCGCGCAATTAAGTTTTTTGATAAGGGCATATTCCCTATTCTTTTTGTAAGTGCAGTAAGTACTGTGTATGGATTGATTATCCATATGAGTGATCAGGAGAAAACCAAACAGGAAGAAAAGCAGGAAAAGCTACAGGCAGAATTATCTTTTCTCCGTTCACAAATAAGCCCTCACTTCATTTTCAATGTATTGAATAGTATTGTTTATCTGATACGAACTAAATCAAGTGCTGCCGAATCGGTTACGATTCAGTTATCAGAGCTGATGCGTTATATGTTGTATGAGGCCGAAGATGTACAGGTATCACTAGATAAAGAAATCAATTATCTGAGTAATTATATTGAGTTGCAAAGAGTCAGATTTGAAGAGGACGTAGAAATAAGTCTGAAAGTAGAGGGTAATATAGGCTCACAAATTATAGAGCCTATGTTGTTGATTCCCTTTGTAGAAAATGCCTTTAAGCATGGGGTGGGTATGATAGATACTCCCATTATTGATGTGCTGGTAAGATGTGAGAGCAATGAACTTTATTATGAAGTAAGAAACAAGATAGCTCCGGAATCAGCGGAGGATAAAGATAGCAGCTCGGGTATTGGCTTAAAGAATGTTAAAAGACGATTGGAGCTTTTATATGCAGACAGGCACAAATTAGAAATTAAAAAAGAGAATAACTGGTTTATTATCTCTCTATTTTTACAATTAAAAACGATAGGCTCATGACACTCAGATGTATTGCCGTTGATGACGAAAGTATGGGTCGGAAACTCCTCGAAGAGAATATTAAACAGATACCATTCTTAGAGTTGGTGCGTACTTGTAAAAATCCCTTCGAAGCCATGCAGGCTTTGCAGGAAGAAAAAATAGACCTGATGTTTCTGGATATTCAGATGCCCGGCATGTTGGGCACCAAATTTTTACAGAGCCTGAGAGAAAAGCCCCTGGTGATATTTGTAACAGCCTATGCCAACTATGCAGTTGAAAGTTATGATTTAGACGTGGTTGATTATCTGATGAAGCCCGTTAGTTTAGAGAGATTTACCAAGGCAACCTATAAAGCCTTAGAGTTATATAATAAAAACCATGCCTTAGCGTCAGCCCCTGTCTCATCAGCCGAATCTGCACCGAAGGCAGACGAATTTCCGGAATTTTTCTTTATTAATGTCGAATACTCTTTGGTGAAGATAATCATTAAAGATATTACGCATATTGAGGGCTTGAAGGATTATATCAAGATTTTCCTGACAACCCAGGCCAAACCTATTCTTACTAAATCTACGATGAAGGCAATCGAAGAAAAGTTGCCGGCTAAACAATTTATGCGCATTCATAAATCTTTTATTGTCAATGTAGATAAAATAGAATCAATCAGAGGACAACGAATCAAAATAGGCACACACGATATTCCTGTAAGTGAATCGAGCATTGACGATTTGCTGAAATTATTAAATTATTCCAAATAAAACCCGTTTACCAATTTTACTATGATGAATAAAAAATTTACAAAATTCTTTGTAGGGGGGCTTTTTATGGCCCTGCAAAGTTTTGCTCAGGTTCCTGAAGAAAACCGTTTCACTAAGGTAGTACTGGCTGAAAAACTAGACGAGCCAATGGAAATGGCTTTGCTGAAAGACGGGCGTGTCCTTGTAGTGGAGCGCAAAGGAGCATTGAAGCAATACAGTCCGCTTACTAAAGAATTCAAAACTCTGGCAACGATTCCGGTTAATACCAAATATACCAACCGCCAGGGAGTAAAGCGTGAGGCAGAAGAGGGTTTGATGGGATTGGTACAAGACCCGGATTTTGAGAAAAATCACTGGATTTATATGTATTATGCCGATACCGATGTAGCTAAACATGTATTGGCTCGCTGGGAATTAAAAGGCGAAGAGCTGGTGGAGTCTTCAAAGAAAATTATTCTGGAAGTGCCAACCCAAAGAGAAGAGTGTTGCCACACAGGTGGGGGTATGGTTTTCGATAAAACTGGTAATTTATATCTGACTGTAGGAAACAATACCAGTAATAGTAATTCGGACGGATATGCCACTATTGACGAACGCCCTGACCAAAGTACATGGGACGATCAGCGTGGTGCCGCCAACACGAATGATTTACGTGGGAAAATCCTGAGAATTAAGCCAGAAGCTAACGGTACTTATACTATTCCGAAAGGTAATTTATTTCCTGTAGGAACAGCCAATACCCGTCCTGAAATATATACTATGGGGCACCGTAACCCATGGAGACCAAGTATAGACAGCAAAACCGGATATTTATATTGGGGAGAAGTTGGCCCGGACGCTTCAAAGGATTCTGAACGTGGCCCACGTGGGTATGATGAGTTTAATCAGGCAAAAGGTCCGGGCTTTTTTGGCTGGCCATATTTCATTGGCGATAGCAAACCATATACTGACTGGGATTTTGTAACTAATAAACCAAAGCCGGATTCAAAGTTCGACCCTGCCAAACCTGTCAACGATTCTCCTAATAATACGGGTTTAAAAGAATTACCGCCAGCACAAAAAGCATTTATCTGGTATCCTTATGCTATTTCAGAAGAATTCCCCTTAGTCGGCAGTTCTGGTCGTAGCGCTACAGGTGGTCCCGTATATCGTCGTTCTGATTTCCCGATAGCCAAACGTCCTTTCCCTGATTATTATGAAGGTAAATGGCTGATTGTAGAATTTATGCGTGGCTGGATTATGAGTGTAACGATGGACGAAAATGGCAATTACAAATCAATGGAGCGTTTTATGCCGAATACCGATTTTGGTAGTGCCATTGACATAGATTTTGCGCCGGATGGAGATTTATATGTATTAGAATATGGCACAGCATGGTTCAGAGGCAATGACAATGCCCGACTGGTAAAAGTAGAATACAATTCAGGTAACCGTAAACCGGAAGTACAGATTGCCTCAGACAAAACAGGCGGAGCGATTCCTTTAAAAGTAAATTTTTCTTCGGAAGGTTCTAAAGACGCTGATGGTGATGCGCTGACTTATGAGTGGAAGGTAAGTAATAAAACTGCCGGAACGAGAATATTCAGGACAGCCAACCCGACCGTTAGTTTTGATAAAGCAGGTACCTATAAAGCAACATTGACAGTAACAGATGCCAAAGGCGCTAAAAACAGCCGGTCGCTAGATATAAAAGTAGGTAACGAACCTCCGATGGTGGCTTTTAATATCCTGAAAGGTAATAAAACATTCTATTTCCCCAATACCGACATTGGTTATGAGATAAAAGTTGAAGATAAAGAAGATGGTAGCCTGAGCAATGGCAAAATCAAACCCGAACAGGTTGCCGTAAATATCGACTATATGCCGATTGGTTATGATAAAATTGAAGTTTCTCAGAACCATAGAGGGGCTGATGCTGCGGCTTTTGCCTCAACCGGACAACGTTTAATAGAAGCTAGTGATTGTAAAGCCTGCCACGTAATAGACAAGAAATCAGTTGGGCCAAGCTATACAGATATTGCCAATAAATATAAAGGAACTGCTGGAATAGCAGACCAGTTAGCCAAAAAGGTTATCAGTGGTGGTATGGGCGTATGGGGCGAACACGCCATGAGTGCTCACCCGTCAATCTCGCAAAGCGACGCTACTTCAATGGTTGAATACATTTTAAGTATCGGAGAGAAAAAAGTTGTGAAAACATACCCGACAAAGGGTAGTTACACAACGGCTATCCCTGCCGGACAAAAAGAAAACGGGTCTTTTGTATTGAGAGCTTCTTATAAAGACAGAGGAACCAAATTAATGCCTGCTTCAGCATCAGAACAAACAATTGTACTAAGACATCCTTTCCTTGACCCTGAATTGGCCAATAAAGCCAAAGGAACACAAAAAGTGATGACACCATCTAAGTCGTTCTTTGTAGTAGGCAATGATTCTTATATCGGTTATGATAAAATAGACTTTACCAATATAGACCAGCTTGAGTTTTTAGTTATGGCTACAACAAGGGTTGGCGCTGCCGGAGGAGTGATTGAAGTTCACCTGGATTCTCCAACCGGGCCATTGGCAGGAAAAACAGAAATGATAGAAGTAAAAGAGCCTGCTCCGTTCCGTGCGCCAGCAGCAGCTCCCGCAACACCTGCACCTGGCAACGCTAATGCCGCTCCGGCGCAGCAGCAACAAAGACCAGCCAATACAGCTATGCCGGATATGAATGCCATGATGCGCAGAGGAGCAACTAAGGCGCCGGTAAAAATTTCAGCAAGTGGTATCCATGATGTCTATTTTGTGTTTAAAAACGAAAAAGCATTGCCGACGCAAATAGTTATGCAGGTATTGGGGATAGAATTTAAAAGTAATACTAACTTGTAAAATGTTTTAAAATATTCAACCTGATTACATACTATGAAAGTCTTAAATTTCAGAACAATCCTCCTGGGGATTGTTCTTTTCTCATTCAGTTTTGTTTCTTTCGGGCAGAAATTAGCCCCCGGGCCGCAAGTACTTACTTTTCATTCAGATGTTGATGATACTGAACAACCGTATGGATTGTATCTGCCAAAGAAATATAATCCGAAGAAAAAATATCCGCTTGTAGTAATGCTACATGGAGCAGGGTCTAACCATCGTCTGGCATTGCGCCGTGTTTTTGGTAAAAGTAATAATGAAGGAGAGTCAGATGTAGAAGCAAGCCGCTATTTTCCTGAATGGAAAGACGTTGATTATATCGTAGTAAGTTCTTTTGCCCGTGGTACAATGGGTTATCAGGGTGTAGTAGAAAAAGATGTAATGGATATGTTGGCCGACGCAAAAAAGCGTTTCAACATTGATGAAAACCGGACTTACCTGACAGGGCTATCAATGGGTGGCGGTGGAACCATGTGGATTGGCTTAAGCCTTCCGGATATATGGGCTGCTATTGCACCTGTTTGTCCTGCCCCTCCGGGAGGAACGCTTGAATTGGTTCCTAATGCGCTTAATTTCCCTGTGTACTTCTTTCAGGGAGATGCCGACCCGGCAGTAAAAGTAGATTCGACACGTAAATGGGTACAACGCCTGAAAGATGCTGGCACGCAGGTAGAATATACCGAATATCCGGGTGTAAAACACGATAGCTGGGTGAATGCCTATAAAGATGAGTTTATCTTCGATTGGTTTGCTAAGTTTAAACGTAATCCGTATCCTGAGCGGGTACGCTTTGCTACAAGCCAGTATAAACACAATAAGGCATATTGGGTAACATTGGATGAGTTTACGCCGGGAACAACAGCCATGATTGATGCGAAGTTTACAGCAAAAAATCATATTGAGATAACAACAAAGGGACTTAAAACCTTTACTCTAAACCTGACAGACCACCCGGGCTTTAAATCAAAGTCTCCTTTAGAGTTAGCGATTAACGGACAAACGATTCGGGCTGAGGCCGGAGCAACGTTGACATTGACGCAAAATGGTAATTCTTGGGCTGTTAATGCATTAAATACGCTATCGTCGGCCAAGAAAGCAGGCGCAGAAGGGCCAATGTCAGAAGCAATCTCTGACCGCCACATATATGTCTATGGTACTGGTGGCAGCCCTTCGGCAGATGAATTGAGCAGAAGACGTGCCGAAGCGCAAAAAGCGATGGAGTGGTCTACTTACAGAGGAGATTTCTTAGGCAGAATAATGGTTTTCCCTCGTTTATTAAGTGATAAGGAAGTTCGCCCAAGCGATATCGAAAGTTCTAATCTGATTTTATTCGGTACGAAGGAAACAAATAATCTGATTGAGAAATTCAGCGACAAACTGCCTGTATCATTAAAAGCATCAACAAATGATTAT
>CALRLS020000340.1:0-6230 GCA_943368815.1 Cyanobium sp. NIES-981 | reverse complement strand
TTAAGGTTTGCAGGCAGACCATAAGCAATGGCATTAGAAAAAAATTGTTGCGATTTTTGTGCTTCATATCCTGCAATTACGTTCAATACATAATCATCATTTTTGGTAATATCCCAGGTATAATCAGCTAAGTTTGTCCAAACCCAGTTGAAATAACGTGTGTAATATCTTGATGCACGACCTGCGTCATTTCTACCATCACCTGCAAATGGGTTGTTATATATGTCTTCTTCGTAGTTATTATAATCTAAACCGATTTTAGAAGAAAGTTTCAAATCTCTTAATACCTGATATTCTAAAGCTACAGTCGAAAGACCTTTCATACCGGTTGTTTTTCTCTTATCCATTTCAGCAATAGAAATCGGGTTGAAAAGTGCACCTGCAGGGAAGTCAGGACCAGTAATGTTAGGAGTACCATCGGCATTTCTTGGAGAGTACGAAGGCAATAAGAAATAGGCAGTCAAAACAGGGTTAGCAAATAAACCACCTGTACCAGGGCCTTTCTGCCCGGTTGAAGAAAGTATTAAATTGGTTTTTAAGGTCAATTTATCAGTTATTTTGTTAGTCAGGTTCATATTACCTGTATAACGATTGAATAACGATTGAATAACTGTTCCCTCTTGTTTGAAATAACCACCCGAGAAATAGAATTGTGTTTTCTCGTTTCCACCGCTTACCGAAAGGTTATATTGTTGTTGTTTACCTGTACGGGTAACTTCGTCTAACCAGTCAGTATTTACACCATTATTAGTTCTGAAGTTCTGGTCTACTAAAGCAAGCGCAGTAGTTACATCAGGAGCAGCTTTAGAATTCACTAGACCTTCTGCAGTCAATTCACGCCATTGTGCACTTGTCAACGGACGGTTTGCATCACCTAGGTAAGCAATATTTGCAACACCAACCTCAGTATCAAAACGAACTTTGGTTTTTCCGGCTTTACCTTTTTTGGTTGTAATCAGGATTACACCATTAGCTGCACGAGAACCATAGATAGAAGCAGAAGCAGCATCTTTTAATACAGTAACACTTTCAATGTCATTAGGGTTAATACCTGCCAAAGCATTGGCTGTAGTGGTAGCCCTTGTTAAATCACCAGAGTTAATCGGCACACCATCAACAACATACAGAGGGTCAGAACCGGCTGTCATTGAACCGATACCACGGATTCTGATGTTCTGAATTGAACCAGGCTGACCTGAACCACCAGCTGATTGTAATCCTGCTACACGACCCTGAATAGCCTTGTCAACAGATGAAAAAGGAGTATTCTCGATTTTATCAGAGTTTACTACACCCACAGCACCTGTTTTCTTGATAGTAGAGGTGGTACCATAACCTATTACAATAGCTTCTGCCAGTTCCTGTGCATCAGAAACTATTTGTAAATCAATAATTGAGCGGTTGTTTACCGCTACCTGCTGCGTAACAAAGCCAATAAAGCTGAATGTAAGGGTTGCGTTGCTGGGTACAGTAATGCTGTAAACACCATCCGCATTTGTTGTAGTACCTTTGGTAGAACCTTTTAAAGTGACACTTACACCCGGAAGAACAGAACCGTCGTCTGCTGATGTAACCTTACCGGATACAGTTTTGTCTTGTGCAAAAACCTGCACACTCCAAAACAATACCAAAAAAAGGCTTGGTAGAAGAGATTTCCTCATAATCGTTTGTTTGGTTTTTAGTTTGTTTTTACTGAAAAATTCTATAATGGAATAATCATTGTACAAAAATAATGAAGAGATAATTCAAAAAACAATAGTTTTATTTAAAAAAAACCTGGAACAGGTTTGAATATTTTCAATAAAATACTAAAAGATGTTTTTGTATGGTATTGACTATGAGGATTTTATGAATTGTAAATTAGTATTTTTTTTAGTTGGAAGATTGGGTACGTGTAGACATTATTTTTTTTCTTAAGACTGACTTTACAAACAAAAAAGGCAGCCTAATGACTGCCTCTTTGCGATATATGTGTTTCGGTAATTATGCTTATTTTTTATCCCACCATACTCTGGTATCCTGAGTATCGGCTCCCTGGGTTGCTACTGCCTTATCGTAGTTAACCTTATTCAGTGTTTGTTCTGTAATCGGATATGCTAAACGATGAGGAATCTGGCCACTAGGGTTTAAAGGATTAGAAGCAGGAGTCAATACTGGATAGCCAGTACGACGCCATTCTGCCCATGCTTCATTGCCCTGATAGAACAACGAAACCCATTTTTGCGTAGCAATTTGTTCTAATGCTTTCGCATCATCATATTTTATGTCAGGTTGTTGCAGGAAAGCATCTACAACAGCATCAGTAGCCGCAGCGCCAATCCATTGTTGGATAGATGCTTTGATAGCGCTTTCATATAATGCCTTGGCATCGCCTGAAATCCAACCCAATTTAGCAGCTTCTGCCTGAGAAAACAATACCTGCGCATAAGTTACTACGTTAGCAGGTGAGTTTTGCTGACGAATCGAAGTAGCCGCCAATGATACATCCTGTGCTTTCCATGTAGGAGGGAAAACACCATAAGGCACACCTACATATTTTTGAACGATATTCTGATCTGCCATGCCCGGAATACGAGGGTCATTAGTTTTAATCAGGTAGTTCATAAATGTACTACTTACAGCAAAATCCTTACGGTTACCTGTAATATAGTTGTTATACAATGGGTGCTCGTTGTTAGCTTCTGCCAGATAGCTATACTTTACGTTATCAGCATTTGACGCAAGCGGGCCATCAGCCAGGGCTGCTGCAAATTCAGTTTTGCCTTTAGCAGGATCTACTTTCGATAAACGAAGCGCCATAATCATACGTAATGTATTGGCGAATTTTTTCCAGCGTGTAGCATTTCCGCCTAATAAAATATCACCTTTTACGGCTGTGCCACCATCAAACTGTGCCTGTGCTTCTTTCAATTCTTTGAACAGGTCAGTATAGATAGATTGTTGCGTATCATACGCCGGGCTGAAATTATCTTTGCCTTTCAATGCCTGAGAGTAAGGAATATCTCCCCAACGGTCGGTCATCCACATAAAGGTATATGCTTTGGCAATACGTGCTACGGCAATCTGGTTGTTATTTGAGCCATTGGCTGCCGCAGTAGTTTTGGTATCTGCGTTAGTATTCAGGTCAATGATAGACTTATAAGTAACCAAAGGGCCGGTATAAAAACCATTGAAGTTAAAATTGATGGTTTTATAACGAGAATCCTCAATATAGGTTACATCACCAAATTGTTGCGTATAAAGTGCCGGAACCATTTCGGTTGTCATTGTGCCGATATTACGCAAAGCACCTGTAAGGAATCCTGCAGTATTAGGCGTAGCCGGGTTATTCGGACTTATATTCATATTGTCAAAATCACCGGGATCGCAAGCAGTAGTGGCAAATGCTAAGCTAAGTGCCACTGCTAATGATTTATATGCTGTTATTTTTTTCATTTTTCAAAAGTATTTTAGCAGAAGAAAGAGGAATCTTTCTTGCTGAATTTCTAAAATTAGAATCCTAAATTAAGATTTAAACCAAATGAACGAACCGGAGGAAGCTGGCCACCTTCTGTCCAATAAAGTTCTGCTTCCGAAATATCGATACCACCACCGGCAGCACTATATAGCAATAAAGGATTACGAACTATAAATGCTACTTTGGCAGATTTGAATGCTTTACCGTTCAAAAATCCTTTAGGGATATTATAACCCAACGATACTTCTCTCAATTTTATGTAAGTCTGGTCATAAATCCATGCTTCGTTGAAGCCAAACATTTTATCTTCATAGAATAATTGTGTGTCTACGCGGACAGTATTTGGTTTACCATCAGCCGTCACACCAGGCAATAAAATACCACCACCTGCAGACACAGGGTCACGTTTCGGCTTGCCTAATTCGTTCAAACCTGCTGTTTCTGCTGCCAAACCTGCATATGCATTAAACATACGGGTAGTAGAGAAGAATTTACCACCAACGATGAAGTCGATATTAGCACGGAATGTAAAGTTTTTATAAGAAACTACATTCAGGAATCCACCTTTGAATTTAGGAAGAACAGAACCCAATGCTTTAGTATCTTTTACAAGATAGTGTCCGTCCGGACCAACTACTTTTTCTCCTTTATCGTTAGTTACATAACCTTTTCCTTCTAACAGACCCCATTGCTCGCCTACACGTGCATTTACTGTCAGAGTTCTCCAGGTTGGGCCTCCTAACTGATAGTTACTTAAACCTGCAGCCAATTCAACTATTTTTGAAGTACTACGGTCCAGATTGATGTCCATATCCCATGTAAAGCCTGAAGAAGTTTTGATAGGAGTTGCACCGATATGTAATTCAAGACCTTGTGTTTGAATCAAACCTGCATTGATAAGTGTAGAAGCATAACCACTTGCAGCCGGAACTGTCAAAGGTAGAATCTGGTTTTTGTTATCGTTTTTATAGGCAGTAAACTCTAAGCTAACACGGTTATTGAAGAATTTCAAGTCGATACCACCTTCATAAGCTGATGAAAGACCTGGTTTCAAATCAGCATTTGGTAATTGCGTAGGCAGATATTGCGTCGGGTTTGAGCCAAACGGATTACCCGTTGTATAAACCTGATAAATATTATAAGGGCCTACGTCTGTACCAACCTGTGCATAACTACCTCTGATTTTTGCAAACGATAGTATACTGTTTTTAGGTATCCACTCAGAAATTACAACACTGGCACCAATTGATGGGTAGATATAAGAATTATGGGCAACAGGAAGTGTTGAAGACCAGTCGTTACGGATAGTACCTTCAACAAAGTAAGTATTATCATAGCCTAAACTTACACTACCGTACAAGCTGTTTACTCTTCTTTCAAACAAGTTGTTTGTAACATTTGGTCGGTCTTTTGAAGCTGCTATATTATAGAAGCCGGGAGTTGTGAGACCACCAACGGTTGATTGAGAAACTACAGTAGTTTTCGCATATCTGATGTTACCACCGGCATTGGCTACTACTGATATTTTACCAAAGCTCTTATCAAATGCCAATAATGCTTCGTGGTTGTTTTCGTAACCTGTTGTAGCATAGTTTGCATAGGCACCCAAGCCTCCGGCATTTAATGTACCAGAAGCAATTCTACCTTCTCCGTAATAGTTTCTCCAGTCTCTGCGGGTAGTAACTGAAGCCGTTAAGAAGTCAAAGATTTTATAACTTAAACCAAAACTACCGTAGATACGGTCGTTGTTGTTTAAGTTAGTACTTTCATACATTTGTGTGTACGGACTATCCCAATATTTTGGTTTAGAATCAAGCGGCCCGCCGATATTCCAGCTTCTGAATGTACCGTCAGGGTTTTTATAATTTTTTAAATCTTCAATCTTGATCTGGCGTTGGAACCATTGGTTGAATGAACCAACAGTCTGGTTATAACCAACAGCTGCTACCGGAGGACCTGTAGGAAGACCAGTGCTCCCGGTTGTACCACCAGATGAACCGTAGTTATCTGCAGGAACGTTTCTTGCACGAGTCGCCGAATAAGTCACATCGAGTGTCGCTGAAAACTTCTTGGTAATATTGAAAGTGTTTTTAGCGCTGATAAAGTCACGCAATTGCTTACTGTTCGGAATAATACCGTTGTTATCTAAGTGCGTATATGAAACACGGCTTTGGAAATTATCTCCACCTCTTGAAAAAGACAAGTTGGTATTGTGGCTCAATGGTTTTTCGAAGAAGTCTCTCACGTTGTTAGGAGAAGGCGAATAAGGTGTTAATTGTCCGAATTCCGGTCCTTGTTGCCATGAGAAAGCCGAACGGTGAGGTGAGCCATCTAAACGTGGTCCCCAGCTTTCATCAGCCGAATAATCTAAAAGTTTTTGTCCGTTAAATGAAGCCCATGAAGCAGGGTGAATAGCCGGATTGTAAGCGAATGTTTCCCAATCCTGAGAATAACCACCACCATATTCGTTTTGGTATTTTGGTAGAAGAGCTACCCTGTCCATCGTTGTACTATGATTGATAGTAAAGGTGGTTTCACCTGCTTTCGCACGTTTGGTAGTAATTACGATTACCCCACCAGATGCACGGTTACCGTATAGAGCGGTTGCTGATGGTCCTTTCAATACAGTAAGGTTTTCAACATCGTCCATGTTCACATCAGCAATACTAGCTATCGGTGTACCATCTACCACATAAAGCGGGTCACCACCTGTTAGAGAGTTCACCCCACGGATACGGATATTAGGCGAGCCGAATTTCGCTCCTGATTGCCC
>CALRLS020000339.1:0-6257 GCA_943368815.1 Cyanobium sp. NIES-981 | reverse complement strand
CGATGTCTTTGTAAAGGTAACGGGGGTGAAAACGCTATAAATCTAAAACTATGGAAAATCATGAAATAAAGGAATACTATCTCAATATCACGGTGGGAGGAAAAAAATTCCGTTTCCTGGAGCTGCAGGCACAAAGCAGCATTCCGTTTCAGAATACAGTGAATATCGGCGACGGTATAATAAGGAAAGGCAAATTCATCAAACTTGCTGATTATTCTCAAGTTTCATTTGATAAAATCATTCAGCATGAAGAAAACTGGAAAGTAAAATTTAATGAAGTATTAGACCTGGTACTCAGTGAATTAATACTGATAAGAGACCTTGGTGGCGAGTCAATTAAATTCTATCTGGGTGCAAATTACAATCTGCAAAGCAACATTGAACTAAGCACCCACGAAATTGAGAAGTTGAATAAAATGAAAGCATCTTTTGATATAAAAGATGATTACATATTGAAATGTGGGTGAAATAATTAAAAAAAACCATATTCACAAAAACATAAATCTATACTATTTTAAATATAATCCATTTTCGTTGAGTCGACTTGCAGAGATCTACCGCTGCAAATCGTCTCAACCGAAAACGGAATTCATTCAGGACAAAAAAACCTCTCCTGAAGCACAAGAGAGGGTTTCTGACTGTCAGATATATCAGGACAGAAATTAATTCTTTCCTATCACTTCATCATTGTATACTACAAATTGATTCAATGCTTCTTTGATTTTCCTGCGGTTGGTTGCCGAATCGTTCTTTTCTTTTTCGATAGCCTCGAAAACCTCTCCCATCATCTTACTTCTCACAAATTGTTTGATGGTGATGTTTTTGTGCTGGTCAAAAACCAGTGCCCATTCAGCACGTACATCAGCCCAGAAAGGGCTATGCTCTGCCCACCATTTTTTTGTTACTTCGCAGGCTTTATCATCAGCCAGTTTACGGTAATCGTTGATGCCTTTTTCCTGTGCAATCAATACATCTTTACCGTCTTTTCTTGAAATCTTATCGTTATCCTGTTCGTGCAGATACCCGGTAGGGTCTACATAGATTCTGTTGCCACGTCTCAATACGTTATAATCTTTTCTTTTGGTATACTCACGACGTGGAAGTGGCGCATCTACTTTGCTTTCCCATAGGTGTTTTCCGTTCACGTGCGACCATTGTGCGAAACCTTCATAACGAGGTGCATCGTCTACCTCATACACTTTTTGTGTCCAGCCTTTTTTCACAGCGCTTTTATCGAACTGGCTGTATTTCCAGACACCCTCTTTATAGAAACTCAATAGGTTCGGGTCTTCGTAGGTCCAGTCTTCACGCCAGTGCTTTACCACCATAGTATCACCGATAGCCAACAAGTGTTGAATAACGATTTTGTCTTTCGATTCCTCTACCACAAAAACATATTCTGTTCCTTTTGCATGGTATTGGCTACTCAGTTTGTAGTCTTTGTTTGGTGAAAACGTTTCGGCATAATCAAACTTTACTTCATGACAGCCGCATTGCCCTTTAATGGCAGCAATATCAGCCGATTTCTGAGCAAATGCTCCAAAGCCAGCCAGTAATAAGATAAGTGTTTTTTTCATTTTAAAATTATTTTAGAGATGGAAATTTATTTAGAATTGTCAAATGTCGATTGCAGATTGTCAAATTGAAAAATGTGCTTATTCGACAATTTGCAATCGACAATCGACAATATTTTCACTTCACTTCAATAGTCGTTTCACTATGGTAGCGGATTGATTCATAAGGCTTGTCTTTGTACGTGCCCGGTGTTTTATCAATCCATTCAGCTTCTATCAGGTAGATGCCTTTGGTGACAGGCACAAAAGATGCCCTGCCTCTTTCGCTGGCTATTTTAACTTTTTCCCAACCATCAGGGCTGATAACTGTTAATTTGGTTTTATCGGCAGGCACATTGTTTTTAAATGCACTAAGGTTGATAGCATTGACTGATTCAGTAGCGATGATGTCAAAATAATTGCCGGGCTTGGCAGCTGATGTTGGTTTGCCAACTGCATAATTAGTGCGCAGGTATTGCATAGGCCTTACCACACCCAGATTATGCCTTGCCCAATCCTGCACTTCTCTAGTTTCGTTTATACCCATTACCTGATAATTACACTCAGTTTTTGGAGTGAAAGTCCCCTCCCAATGCGTTTCGGTCTGTACCATCGGTATATCTATGCGGTTGCCTGCTTCATCCATCACAAAGATTTTTATCTCATTCATTTTATCCAGAAAATGCCCTTTCATTCTTCCCTGATTCACATATTCACCATAGAAAAGCTGAATTTTTGCAGGCTCGCCTACTTTGCCGGAGCCTTTTACTTCCAACCAATAGCCATGTGCCTGTGATAAGAAAGGCATCAGCAATAAGGCAAATAGTATGATTTTATTTTTCATAGAATTTGTTTTTTAATTATTGATAATGATTTGATATAAGTCATAGATTGTTTAAAGTAACAATAATAAAATCCATTTTGGTAGAGACGACTTGCAGCGTCTCCAAGGGGTTATGATGATGCCGGAAATGAGATGTTTGTTTTAAAATTACATCCTCAAATTGAATTAAAATCTATGTACCTACTAACGAGACGCCTACAAGTCGTCTCTACTATAATTGTATTTTTTCATGTTAATGATTACAGCCTTCGGCGATTTCTTCCTCCTGCCCCACCAAATATACACCCCTGTAACGGGCATACTGGCAGCTATCAGGCTGGCAAAAAATGCCAGTAATTTGCCTGCAAAACCAAAGACAGCCCCCACATGAATATCATAATTCATCCGCATGATTTTATCGGCTGTCGATATATCTTTCAGTCTGCCATACGAGTGCTTTACTGAAACCTCCTTTAATGTATACTGGTCAAAATAACGGTAATCATGTTTCCAGTATACCTCAGTATCGGTATTAGTAGCTGTTACTATCGTTGATTTTGGAGTTTCCGGCGGATGCACTTCTATGGTCTGGGCTCCCGGAGTTTCTGCAATCATCTTCTTCCAGATTCTGTCAATGGCAGGTGTATTATTCTGAATTGCAAGAAGTGAAGGATTAGCTGATTCAGGCTCGTAATATTCAACAGGTTTTGCGCCTCCTGATAATGCATAATAATAAGCATTTGAAAACCATTGAAAACCCCAGACCAGACCAGTAATGGCAAGAATGATAGTTACCCAGGTCATATAAAAGCCCAGTACATTGTGCAAATCATAATTGACACGTCTCCATTTTGCATTCCATTTAATCGAGAAGCGTTGTCTGGCTGCTGATTTGTTTCTTGGCCACCAGAGTATCAATCCGCTAATCATCAGCAATACAAAAATCAGTGTCGCAGATGCCACCACCGGTTTACCGATTTCATCAGGCATCCACAGGTAAAAGTGCCCGTCAAGAATAAAGCGGAAGAAATCTTCATCCATATTATTGACACTCAGCACTTTTCCGTTGTATGGGTTCAGATAAACCAGATAATAATAAGTAGGCTCAAAATGATAGATGGTAGCAATGGCGGCTCTGCCGGGGCGTTCGTAGGTAATACTATGAATATTCTTGCCGGGCACTGCTTTGGCTACAATCGCTTTAAGGATTGAAGGAGGCAGCATCGGTTTCTTTTCAATCTCAACATAGCGATAAGACTGCGTGGCATCCTGAATTTCTACCTGAAAGGCATAGATACACCCGGTAATGCTAACCATGAATACCACCAGCCCGGACGCAAGTCCGAGCCAGAGATGTATTTTACCAATTGCTTTTTTAAAAGTCATGCCTCTTAAAATTTGTAATTGATAGATAAACGAAGGTTTCTTTTAGCTTCTGCCTGCCAGTAGTAAAACTGACTCCAGTCATAATAGGCACCCATGTAGAGGTAGGCATTCAATAGATTGTTTACATTCAATGCTACCGCAAATTTGTTGGTCTGATATGAGATTGCGCCATCCATTTTGAAATAGTTGGGCAACGATTGTTTTGAGCCGTCAAACACATACCATGAAGAACGACCTGTAATTAACTGACCACCCAACGATACGCCAAAGCCCTGCAAATTGCCATTGGTTGCTTTATAGCTCAGCCAGGCATTGGCTACATTTTTAGATGTGCCGGGTATCTGCACCCCAACGTTTTTCTCTTCGGTGTCTTTTGTTACTTTACCGTCTGTATAAGCATAGTTCAGGGTTAAATCCAGCCCGTGAATGATTTGTCCGCGTAAATCAAATTCAATTCCTTTTACCTGTGTCTGGCCTAACTGAATCGAGAAGAACTGATTGTTGGGGTCGGATGTCAGCACATTGTTTTTGGTGATATTATAAGCCGAGATTGATGTCGACCACAATCCGCCTAACCACTCACGTTTGATACCAATCTCTTTATTATCACCTGTTATCGGGTCAAAACCTTTACCTTTTGCATCAGCACCTGCCTGTGGTACAAACGCCTGGTCGAATACAGCATATACACTTGTATTTTTGTTGATTGAATAGCTTAAACCAACGCGAGGAGTAAATTTCTCGGCACTACCGATACCCGAATACGGGTCACTATCCTGTGCTTTGGTGAATCTTCCGGCCAGTGTCAGTCTTAATTTATCCTGCATGAAACGCATTTCATCCTGTACATATAATGCCGAATAGCTTTGTGCATAATTCACCCCTCTCTGGCGCAGGCTCAGGCTGCGGTCATATTTAGGATATGCCGAAACAGGTACAGTACCATAGACAGGTTTATAGATATTGAAACCATTCGGCCCCGAGAATGTACCACCTTGTGACCAGTCGTGGAAAAAATCCTTTTGTCCCATATCAAGACCTGCCAGAATACGGTGCCCTACCGTGCCTGTTTTCAGGTCTCCGTTCACAAAGAACTGGCCTACTTTGGTAATCCCCATTACGTCCCAGATAGAAGCGCCTCTGATTAGCGTATCACCATTGGCTGAAAAACCTGTCGGCCATAGTGACTGACCAATCTGGCTGTATTTCATATAGGCCAACTGGCCTGTCAGTTTCCAGTTTTCGTTCAGGCTATGTGCCAATGTCAGAAACACGGTATTATCATTGATATTGGTCGGATCCATGTTAGGCTCTGCCGTTGTGAAATTTACAGGCAGTTCACCCATACCTGTTTTAGAATAGGCATAGTTTGAACCAATCACCGACATCTGATTAAACTGATAGGTATATTCAGCCGTCAATGAGGTACTCGGTGTAAACTGGAATTTCAATACAGGTGCGACAGAAATACGGTTATTGTATTCGTAATCACGGTGAGAGCCCTTGGTTTGTCCCATCAGGTTCAGGCGATACAATACCTTACCGTTTTCTGTCAGCTTACCGTCAAAATCAAGCGCTGTGCGGTAGGTATTGAAACTACCGACCGTCATGCTTGCTTCTCCTTTTTTAATTCCCGTAGGTTTTTTAGTCACAACATTATAGAAACCGCTCGGTTCGCCATTGGCAAGCATAAAGCCTGCAGGGCCTTTCACGAACTCAATGCGCTCTACCATGCTCATGTCTTCTACCAATGGCCCCCAGGTCGACTGCACGTTCATCCCATTTCTAAACGCAGCAATCTGTGAGCCTCTCATGTTTATCTGCGCATAATTATCCCAGTGTTCTACACGGGTAGCACCGCTCACATTACGGGTTACGCCTTCCAGCATATCAAAAATCTGCTGGTCCTGTATTACCTGTTTAGTGATAACCTGAATATTCTGCGGAACTTCCAGCAGCGGTGTTTTCAGCCGGAGCGAAATAGATGGGTAGTCTGTTACATATTTACTTGGATTGGCCTGTACCACTACTTCCTGTAGCTGATTGGCGCTAAACTCCAGTTCAAAATCAAGCGTTACGGTTTCATCAGCTTTAATACTGAATTTCTTTGTTTCTGCTTTTAATCCTATAAAACTTGCCTGCACTACATATTCGCCCGGTTTGATCTTGGTAATCTGGTAGTTTCCATCAATATCAGCAGATATACCCTTATTTGCGCCCTTAATTATAACATTTACAAACTCACCTGGTTTGCCATCATTTGTCCTAATCTTCCCTTTAAGGGTTCCGTTCTGGGCAAATGCCCATGCGCTACATACTATTAATACTGTGGTAAAAATCGACCTCATTCCGTGGTGTTTTTGCTTACTCATTGTTCAAAAAAAATTTTATGTGGTTGTTTGATGCTGCAAAAGTATATTTTATTTAGACTAATTAAAAATAAATACAGAAATTTATTTGGATTAATTCTAAATAAGCAATTACCTTTGTGACAT
>CALRLS020000338.1:0-6266 GCA_943368815.1 Cyanobium sp. NIES-981 | reverse complement strand
AATTTTGGCAAAGACCTCTCCTACCCAGAAATGAATGCTCAGGCCGGACAGGTAGCCATTGGCAGCAATGGGTTATTGGTAATGCCTTTTGGCAACGGAGCAGAACGTATGTTGAATAACCGTATTTTAGGAGCATCCTTCCATAACCTTGATTTCAATATTCATTCGCAAGGTCATATTTTCCGTGCCTCACAAGAGGGTATTGCGTTCTCATTAAACTATGGCTTTGGCATCATGCAGGCCAATGGCGTTGAACCAAAGGTAATCCGTGCCGGAAAAGCCAATATGTTCCTGAGTGATATTTTCAGCAATGCTTTGGTAAATGTAACCAATACACCTATTGAATTATACGATACCGACGGTGCTAAGGGAGCTGCGTTAGGCGCAGGTTACGGTGTAAAATATTATAGCACTCCAAAAGAAGCCATGAGCAAACTGATAAAACTGAAAGTAATAGAACCGGTGCAAGCCGATGTAGCTGCCTATCAGGAAGTATATGAAAACTGGAAGGTGGTTTTGGAGAAATTGATGCAGAATTGATTTATATAATTGCTTATGAAACAGGCTCAATCGGTAATCTTACTGACTGAGCCTGTTTTTTTTAAAACGATTAAGTTCATATTAAAAAAATCCTAAAAATCATATAAATAACAAAATCCTCAATTCTTTTTTTTACATTCGCAACAGAAAAAATAGTATGTTTGCATACAATAAATATATTGTCTTTCGAGAATTATTTCTTTAGCAAATAGCCTGTTTTCTCAAAAACTATTAACCAAAATCCTGCCTTTTTCAACAAGAACTATTTATGAAATTCATCAAGTTTTTGGTAAGTCTAATACTAGCTGCTGGTTTAACTTACCTACTAAACAACTCCTTAGGAGCCTTGCCTGCTCTTGGAAAATTATTCAACCCATTTGAGGGCTTCTGGCAAAATGGCGGCACTAAATCTTCGCCCGACGAACTTAAACTGGAAGGTATTAAAGACGAAGTAAGTGTTATCTTTGATGATAACCGGGTGCCTCACGTTTTTGCTCAGAATGAGGATGACCTCTATTTTACCCAGGGGTATCTTGTGGCTCAGGATCGTTTATGGCAAATGGAGTTCTACACACTTGCGGCATCTGGTAGATTATCAGAAGTTGTAGGTGCAAGAGCCATAGAGCTTGACCGCTACAACCGACGAATGGGTATGGCAGAAACGGCAAAGAAAATTGCCGCCAGTTTTAAAAAAGACGACCTCGCCTTAAAAATTCTAAACGCCTATGCTGCCGGAGTAAACGCTTATATCAAACAGGTAGCTTATAAAGACCTGCCTGTAGAATATAAAATTATTGGCTACACGCCTGAAGAATGGTCACCGTACAAAACCATTCTGATGCTGATGAATATGCGTAATGTACTGAATGGTGGAAGCGACGATTTCAGAATGAGTAATATATTGGCTAAATACGGCCCCGATGTCATCAAAGACCTATTCCCTGATTATCCTGTCATAGAATCACCGATTATTCCGGTTGGCACTAAATGGGAGTTTACTCCCTTACCAGTTCCGGCAATCCCTGCTGAAATTGCTGCTAAGCCTGCCGCTAAAGACGCTGTCGCCTACAACATCGCCTCGCCTGCCCCTGAAATTGGCAGTAATAACTGGGCTGTAGGTGGAGGCAAATCAGCTAGCGGTTTGCCGATTCTGGCCAATGATCCTCACTTACAATTGACCTTGCCATCTATCTGGTATCAAATGCAGTTAAGCACTCCTACCATGAATGTTTACGGAGCCTGTTTACCAGGTACGCCAGGTGTGACCATTGGCTTCAATAAAGACATAGCATGGGGGGTAACCAACGTAGGCTCTGATGTAATGGACTTTTACCAGATACGATTTAAAGACAAGAGTCAGAAAGAATACTGGTATAATGGTACCTGGAAGCCAACAACTGTGCTTATTGAAGAATTTAAAATAAAAGGTCAAGAATCGCTGAAAGATACGGTTTACTATACACATCATGGTCCGGTTTTATACAACCGTGCCGGAGAAAGCCCTTTCGCCAAGAACTTACCGATAGGCCATGCCATGAAATGGGTAGGCCATGAGTTGGACAATACCGATTTACTTGGTTTCTATTATCTGAATCGGGCAAAAAATTATGATGATTATCGCAAAGCGCTTACCTATTATAAAGCTCCTGCGCAGAACTTTATTTTTGCCGATAACCACAACGACATTGCCATTACACCTAATGGTAAACTGCCATTGAAATGGAAAGAGCAAGGCAAGTTTATTCTGGACGGTACTAATCCTGCACACGACTGGCAAGGCTGGATTCCTACTGAGCAGAATCCGACTGTAAAAAATCCGCCTCGTGGCTTTGTTAGCTCTGCTAACCAGTTTTCTACCGACCCCACTTATCCGTATTATCTGGGTTGGAAATTTGCTCCGTCTGAAAGAGGCATTCGCATCAATGAGCGTCTGGAGGCTATGCAGCAGGCAACTACTGATAGCCTGCGCTCAATACAGAACGATAATTTCAATGTAGAAGCCCGTAGACTTTTGCCGGACGTGATGCGCATTCTGGCTGCTGACTCTGCCAATAAAGACAATGCGGCCTATCAGGTATTGGCCAAATGGAATATGAAAAATGACCCCTATGAAGTGGGCGCTACCATTTTTGAAAGATGGATAAAAGAACTGAGATACTGGATTTGGGAAGATGATTTTGAAGCAATAAACGGTACCGTACCAATGAATTATCCAACCAAAGACCGCACATGGGATATGATTAAAAATCAGCCAACAGCTAAATGGTTTGATAATATCAGTACTAAAGATAAAGTAGAAACAGTGGAAGATGTTGTCAGAGGAAGTTTCAAAGCAACTATTGATTCTTTAACTGCCAAGCTTGGGCCGTTAGATGCAGAAAAATGGGCATGGACGAAGGTAAAAAGCACAGATATTAATCACTTAGGCAGATTGCCGGGCTTTGGCAGACAGGATATTCCGAACGGTGGCGGGCCGGGCATCGTAAATGCTACCTCTGAAACCCACGGGCCGTCATGGCGTATGGTGGTGCAATTAGATAAAGAATGGCCTAAAGCCTATGGCCTTTATCCTGGAGGACAATCGGGAAATCCGGGAAGTCCTTATTATGATAATATGGTAGATAAATGGGCAAAAGGTGAACTGAACGAACTGTTATTCATGAAAACAAAAGATGAAAAAAGCAGTAGAATTGTATCTACTACAAAAGTAAGTGGGAAGAAATAAGCAGGTGAAAGTACACCGTTTTCTTTATTATTAAACTCAAACGAAATTAAGCAATGCCTTTTATAATCATTCTTGTCGCCAGTGCTATAGCACAATTATTCTTACCCTGGTGGGTTATTGCCCCTATCGCTTTTCTGGTAGGTATGTTAAAATCACCCTCTGCCGGAAAAGCTTTCTTTGCCGGAGCAGGAGCTATTGCTATCTTATGGATAGCCTATGCCCTATATCTGAATTTCTCTTCTGACGGACTGATGCTTGACCGCATCGGGAACCTCTTTGCCGAGAGCCTGAAATTCTTGAAAAGCGTTCCTTACAGTATTTCCTTCTTTGTTATTATGGCATTGATAGGGGGTTTAGTCGGAGGCTTTTCTGCATTAGCGGGTTATCAGTTTAAGCAGTTGACCAAATAAAACAAATACAGTCCCTCTTTTTTAGACAGATTTTTCTATCTTTGCTGGCTTTATTTGCAAAAAACCTTTAACAAATACTTTTCAATAGTGCACAAAGCGATTGTGTACGCTAATTTATTTTCAAATGAAAAAACTTTCGGTTTTCGTTCTATTAGTTTCTCTTATTGCCTGGGGTTGCGACAAAACTTCTTCTACTTCAGCAACAACAGGTGGCAAACAACCATCAAGTCGTATTGTTTATGTCAATACAGACACTTTGCTTAACAAATACGATTATTATAAAGACATCAGTAAAGCTTCGGAAAATAAAAGATTCAGTTTAGAAAATGATTTAGCTAACAAAGCTCGTACGTTCCAGAACAAAGTGGCGTTTTTTCAACAAAGAGCGCAACAGGGTCACATGACTCAGGAGCAGGCGCAAACAACACAAATGCAATTGCAACAGGAAGAGCAAAATATCATGGCTTATCGTGATAAAAGCGCACAGGCATTGGCGCAGGAAGAAGCTAAAAAGACAGAGGATATTCTGAACAAAATTCATGATTATCTGAAAGAATTCAATACCAGTGATAAATATGACATGGTAATCGGCTATTCGAAAGGTGGTGGTGTATTATATGCCAAAGAAGACCTTGACATTACCAAACAGGTATTAGAAGGCTTAAATAAAAAATATGCTGAAGACAAAAAAAGCGGCAAAATAACAGCTGAAAAAGATACTACTGCTAAGAAGTAAGGCCTTTAATGTACTTCTTGCGTATATTTGAAAGAAAATTATTGAAATAAAATGCCCTTAGATCAAACCCCGTATTACGATTACGATGACGAGCCAAAAGAAGAAGGCAAAGAGATGTCTTTCCTGGACCATCTCGAAGAGCTTCGATGGCACTTAATCCGTGCCGCTATCGCTATCGTTTTCTTCATGATTTTTGCTTTTGTTTATATTGGAGAAATTTATGAGAAAGTTATTCTGGGCCCATCCAAAATAGATTTCTGGACTTACCGTATGATGTGTAAGCTAGGGCATTTAGTTGGCTCAGAAGGTCTTTGTGTAGAGAAACTACAGTTCAGTCTGATGAGTCGTGAGGTATCAGGGCAGTTTATTATGGCCTTTACCTCGGCAGCAATTATTGGGCTGGTGTTTGCTTTCCCTTATGTATTCTGGGAAATCTGGCGCTTTGTAATGCCGGGCTTGAAAGAAACAGAAAGAAAATCAGCCAGAGGTGCCGTTTTCTATGTAACCTTCTTATTCTTTTCTGGAGTTTTATTCGGTTATTTCATTGTTTCGCCCTTAGCTATCAACTTCCTGGTTAATTTCCAGATAAGTACGAGCATCGAAAATCAGTTTGATATTGGTTCTTATATTTCTTTGCTAGCCACACTTACATTGGCTTGCGGAGTAGCCTTTCAGTTACCGATTGCGATTTTTGTCTTAACCAAAATTGGTGTCATTGGGCCTGTGTTTATGAGAACCTATCGCAAACATGCAATCGTAGTTATCCTGATTGTGGCCGCTGTTATTACACCATCGCCTGATATTCCTAGCCAGTTATTAGTGGCATTCCCGCTCTATATTCTATATGAAATAAGTATCGGTATATCAGCAAGAGAAGAAAAAAGAAAAAAAGCCGAACTAGCCGCCGAGATTGGTGAAGTAAAAGATTAATAATTGTAGAATCATATAAAACAGGGTATCATAATTAGCTTATGGTACCCTGTTTTCGTTTTAGCGGGTCTTACCGTTTCCATTCCTATGTCTCATAAAGAAATAATGAAACCTATGTTGTTGAAATTATTTTATCCCTCTGTTTTTCTTAGGCTCTCAAGCAATTTTTAACGCTGGGTTAGTGCGGTTTACACCTTGTAAATTCCTGAAAACTTCATAACAAACTGGCTCATTTTCAGGCAATTCAGCCTCAAAATTAGCGAAGTATAAATTCGCTAAAACCTCTCAATCAATTTTATTTACCGGACTTGAAATCTAATTTTCGTCGATTATACTCATTAGGCCGGATGGCAGATTTGCAGTTGGACAATGCCGTATTTTAGTGGTAGCTCAGTTAATAATTTTAATCAAATTTCTACATAAATACCTAACAGACAACCATTCAGCACTAAATATCGAATCAAATTATTTATGATTATCATCGCTTGAACCAAACGAAAATATTCGGATTCGACTAAATTTCATCTGTTTAAATAGCGACCGTTAAATAGATTTGACTTTGGCCAAAATGATAAATTTCTGAACATTACACCCATATTTCAACAAAGGAGTTTCCGAAAATCCTTAATAGAGTAGGGCGAACAATTTCATTAAAATACTATGAAAATTAAAACACTTTTTTGCCTGTTATTTGTATCCCTTTCATTCAAAAGTTTTAGTCAATCCGGTCCGGGTTTTACTGCTGAGCAGCAGGCTCAGATTACTAAAATTTTAGGGAAAGAATACTCTCCCGTTTTTAGTTCTAAAGGTGAGTTAGTAATTGCCAAAGGAACTTCCATTAATACTGTTAAAGCCCTGCCGGGGGGTGGTTTCAGCAATCTTTCGAAAGCTGCCTCAGTTGCTAAAAATGAATTAATCCATAAGG
>CALRLS020000337.1:0-6290 GCA_943368815.1 Cyanobium sp. NIES-981 | reverse complement strand
AAAAATAGCAGGCATGAAGCTCATCTGGAACGACGAGTTCAATACTAATGGCAAACCTGACCTTCAAAACTGGCGATATGAAAAAGGCTTTGTCAGAAATCAGGAAACACAATGGTATCAATCTGATAATGCAACCTGCAAAGATGGTGTGCTATTGATTGAAGGCAGAAAAGAATCGCTCAAAAACCCCTATTATGAAGCCGGAAGCACCGACTGGCGCAAGAACAGAGAATATACAGAGTATACCTCATCAAGCATCCAGACCAGAGGCTTCAGACAATGGCAGTTTGGCCGTGTTGAAGTAAGAGCCCGCATTGACACCGCTATGGGTTCATGGCCCGCTATCTGGACATTAGGCGTAAATAAACCCTGGCCATCAAACGGAGAGGTAGACATCATGGAGTTCTATAGAGTAAAAGGTGTACCTACCATATTGGCTAATGTAGCCTGGGGAACTAATACACAATACAAGGCCAAATGGGACGAGCAGAAAATACCCTTAGAAAAGTTTACTACTAAAGACAAAGACTGGGTAAAGAAATTCCATATCTGGCGAATGGATTGGAATAAAGATGCCATTAATCTTTATTTAGATGACGAACTCCTGAACTCAACAGCACTCAGTGAAACCATTAATGCCGATGGCAGCAATGGTTTTTTACAGGAACATTATCTCTTATTGAATCTTGCTCTGGGTGGCAATGGAGGAAAACCAACCAACAATCTGATAAAATACGAAGTAGATTATGTGAGGATATATCAGGCCTTATAGGTCTTGAAGAATGGAAAAAGGAGAATGGAGAACTGAAAAGCTAATCGAATAGCTGGCTATTTCCTTTTTCCTTTCTCCTTTCTCCAAATTACACCTTATAACTCCTATGTGCGTCTAATTTCAGGAAGATAAACAATAAGATAGTAAACGACCAAAGAGAAGAACCACCATAGCTCAGGAATGGCAGAGGGATACCGATAACAGGCATCAGACCGATGGTCATACCAATATTTACCAACAAGTGGAAAAACAGAATGGAGGCTACACAATAGCCGTAAATCCTGGCAAATTTACTTCGCTGTTTTTCAGCCAGGTTAATAATCCTGTTCAGCAAGGCCGCAAAAATCAATATCACAATCAGGCTTCCTAAAAAGCCCCACTCCTCACCTACCGTACAGAAAATAAAGTCTGTCGATTGCTCAGGCACAAAGTCAAACTTGGTTTGTGTTCCCTGCAGATAACCCTTCCCGATAACACCCCCTGAACTGATGGCAATTCTTGACTGGGTTACGTTCCACCCAGCCCCAAGCGGGTCAGAGTCCGGATTTACCAATACCTGAATACGTTTTTGTTGGTGAGGTTGTAATACTTTATTGATAAAAAAGTCAGTACCAAATACAAAGACCGAGGCAATGACAAACACCGCAATGAGCCGGATTATATTCTGCTGTGTTCGTTCATAACGTTTCAGGAAAACATACCAGAACAAGCCACAAAGCACCAGAATACCAATAAGAATAAATACCTTGGGGAAAAACAGGGTAAATACAAACAATATGGCTAAGGAAATACCCAGAGCCGGATAAACACCCGGTAGCCCCTCACGGTAAAATACCGCTATAAAGGCAGCAAAGGTTAGCGCTGAACCAGTTTCTTTTTGCAGAATAATAATAACCGGCGGCAAAAACACCATTACAGCCGCCACAAAGGCATCACGGAATCTGGAGATATTAACATTCTGAGTACTCAGATACCTTGACAAAGCCAATGCTGTAAATACCTTGGAAAACTCGGCAGGCTGCAGCGAAAAAGACCCTATTTTAATCCATGATCGGGAACCTTTGATTTCGGTAGCCAGGAATATGGTCGCAATGAGCACCAGAATGACAATCCCGTAAAAAATATAGGCAAATGAGTCGTAGACCTTATAGTCGACAAACAAAATAATCAGAATTAATAAGAACGAAGCAAAAATAAATATCAATTGCCTACCTGCATTATGCGAAAGAGAGATAATCTCAATCGGGTTCTCCGGATTATATATTGCCGCGTAAATATTTAACCAGCCAAATAACACCAGGGCTCCGTAAAGCCACACAGTAGTCCAGTCAATTCCTTCTCTAATATCAATGTCACGTGCCATATTACTTTGTGTTCTTGGGTGCTGTAAGTTTTTCTTTTGGGCTTATTAAATCTATTTTAACTGCTTTTGGTACTTCTTTCTGAGGATTTTCAGGTGCTTTTACAGGCCTTTTCTGTCCTATCGGTTTGTTTGGCTCCGGTTCGTAGCCTTTAGCTGCCATTGCTTCTACTGTCCTGATGCTCGTATTCATCATTCTTTCTTTCAATGCCAGTCTTTCTATTTTGCGTTTCAGGTATTTCTCAATCATCAATGTAGCAATAGGAGCGGCATAAGTTCCTCCAAAGCCTGCATTCTGTACCATTACTGCAATGGCTATCTTAGGATTCTCCCGGGGAGCAAAAGCAATAAATATCGAATTATCTTTTCCTTTCTTGTTTTGTGAAGTACCCGTTTTACCACATATCGCTATACCCTCTACAATTCCGGCACCTCCGCTTACGGTACCCCGTTCAACAGCATCCTGCATACCGCCAATAATTGCCTCATAATGTGCTACATCAATATCTGTCTGGTGTACTTCTTTGAGTTCCGGCTTTACTCCTTTCGAATTCTGTCCGACTCCTTTTACCAGATGCGGGGTTATCCAGTAACCTCTGTTGGCAATCGTTGCTGCCAGATTAGCCATTTTCAACATATTAACAGAAACCTCCCCTTCGCCGATACTCAAAGAGTAAATATTAGAGAATTTCCACTGATGTTTCCCGTAGCGTTTGTCGTAATATTTAACACTCGGCAATAAACCTGCCGATTCCGATGGCAAATCAATGCCTAATTTTTGTCCGTAACCAAACTTTGCGGTCATTTCATGCCATTTCGAAAGCATAATAGGCGCTTCTCTGAAAGCATTGGTTTCGCGACCCATAGCCATCGTTTTACGGAAAACATTATAAAAATAAGGATTACACGAAAAACGCACAGCATTATGCAAATCATTGGGCGAACCCGGATGAGGGTGACATTTTACCGGAGCACCTCCCAGGGGAAATGCCGTTGAAGCATCAATCGCTCCTAATTGCATCGCCACCAAAGCCTGTACCAGTTTAAAAGTAGAGCCGGGGCGAAAGAAGCCTGTCGCTACACGGTCGTTCAGTGGTTTATCAGGATTTTTATTAAGTTCATTAAAATTTCGTGCGAACTGTTTACCTGACAATATATTGGGGTCATAATACGGATACGAACCCATTGCCAGAATCTCACCTGTTTTAGGTTCAATAGCTACAGCACAACCTGTTTTACCCTGAAAAAGGCTATCGGCTAATTGTTGTACTTCAACATCAATCGTTGTAAAGAGGTTTTTCCCGATTACTGCCAATGTATCATACTCACCATTGGCATAAGAGCCTTTATCTTCTGCTTTTACATTCTTCAGTCTGAACTTTACACCCCTGATTCCCCGTAATTCTGTTTCATATTGTTTCTCCAGACCTGTAATACCCACATAATCACCTCTCCTATAATATTCTGTCTCCTGCTTATCATAGTCTTTTTTGCTGATTTCCCCAATATAGCCAAGCGTATTAGCCATTGTTCGGGCAGGGTATGTACGGAAGAACGATAACTCAAAAGAAAAACCCTGAAAATGCATCATGGCATCAGATACCCTGGCATAATCTTCTTTGGATAATTGCCTTAAAAATAAAGACGCTCTATTGGCAGAATAGCTCTTGGCTAAAGCCATTGTACTATCAAAATATCTCTTTGTAATCCCAAACAAATTGCAGAACATACTTGTATCAATATGCTTCACCTTATAAGGCGTAACATACATATCATACACATCTATATTGGCCACTAAAAGTTTGCCGTTGCGGTCATATACCTGCCCGCGAAAAGGGATTTGCACTTCTCTTTTAATGGCAGTTGAACCTACCGTAAGATACTTGTCATCTATCACTTGCAGATACAGCAGCCGAAGGAGATAAACTCCACAAACAACAAAGAAAAAGCTTAGGATAATTTGTTTACGGTTCTGGAACATACATTATAATTAGCAAAATAGGGCAACTCAAAAGCCGATGCTTTAAACTCAACTTTGATTTAACAAAGTTCTCTAAAAATCAAGACAAAAACATATTTATTGGCAAGAAAAAGATGTTTTTTTTATGAAATCTTATTTATTGGATTGAGATTGGAAATATTCTAAGGATTTATACGATTTTTGCAATGGAATCATAAAAATCAAGCGAAATGATTTATAATATCACAGATTTAGAAGAGATTGCAAAAAAAATCATTGGTCAGGCAAGCGGCAAAACTATCTGGATATTTGAGGGTGAAATGGGTGCCGGGAAGACCACACTCATAAAGACTATTTGCAAGGAACTGGGTGTACAGAGCGCAGTACAAAGCCCTACTTTCTCTATTGTAAACGAATACATTACCAACAAAGGAGAGACTATTTATCACTTTGATTTTTATCGCCTCAAACGTGAATCAGAAGCCCTCGATTTCGGAATTGAAGAATATTTTGATTCCGGCAATATTTGTCTGCTCGAATGGGCAGAAAAAATAGAATCACTTTTGCCGGAAAATTGTTATACTGTTAAAATAACGGTTATTGATGAAAATAGCCGAAATTTGCACTTGGGAAACATTTTCTAAACTAATTTCAAAGCCAAGAGTTAAAACGCACTCTGATTAGTACCATATAAACGCAACTAACCTATGACAGGCCAATCTGTTTCTGAATTAGCACGCCAATCTGTCCTTTATACGCAAGAGTCTCCGGCAATGATAAAAAAAGGCAGGAAGAGACTCTTTATTGGTCTTCCTAAAGAGATTTCATTGCAGGAGAGCCGGATTGCCCTCACACCCGAAGCGGTAAGCCTGCTGGTCAGGAACGGGCATGATGTAGTGATTGAAAAAGGTGCCGGAGAAAGCGCCAAGTTTTTTGATAATGATTATAGCGAAGCCGGGGCTAAGATTGTGTACACACCCGAAGAGGTTTTTGAAGCTGACCTGATCCTGAAAATTGAGCCTTTAGTTGAAAAAGAAATAGCATATCTGAAAAACGACCAGACGGTTATCTCCACACTCAATGTGCCTAATCTTGACCGGAAATATTTTGAAAGACTGAACGAAAAGAAAACCACAGGCATTGGGTTTGAATTGATACAGGATAAAGTCGGAGGCCTGCCTATTATCAGAGCCATGAGCGAGATAGCAGGTAATACAGTAATGCTTGTCGCTGCCGAGTTACTCAGTAGTGTGCATAATGGACGAGGCATTATTTTAGGGGGCATTACGGGGGTTCCTCCTACCAAAGTAGTTATTCTTGGTGCAGGAACCGTAGGTGAATATGCGGCCAGAGCAGCTCATGCTTTAGGTGCCGAAATAAAAGTATTCGACCAGCATATTTATCGCCTGCAACGCATTAAATATACCATAGGGCAACAGATTTATACTTCTATTATTGATTCTGAAACGCTTTCGGCTGAGCTGTCAAGGGCAGATGTGGTGATTGGCGCCATGCGGGCAGAAGACGGGATAGCCCCGATAGTTGTCACAGAAGAGATGGTATCGCGCATGAAGAAAAACTCTATCATTATAGACGTTTCTATCGACCAGGGTGGCTGTTTTGAAACTTCCGAAATGACTACACATAAACAGCCTACTTTCAGAAAATATGATGTAACACATTATTGTGTACCTAATATTGCTTCCCGAGTGGCACATACTGCCAGTATTGCACTTAGTAATGTATTTACGCCTTTTTTATTAAAAACAGGCACATTTGGCGGCATTGAAGAAATGATTTTTGCCAAACAATGGTTTACTAAAGGAGTGTATTGTTATAAGGGCAGTTTAACCAACCTCCCTATAGCACAGCGCTTTAATTTACGCTATAAAGATTTAGGACTTTTAATTGCGGCGAGGATGTAGAAAATATTGAGCGATTGAGTGATTGAGCGATTGAGTGAATGAGTGATTAAAGAATTGATTAGTAGGAATACATATTTACTAAATCATACTCAGATAAATTTAAAATATTTAAGTAAAAATGGAAGATTTATTGTGGTTGTAGAAGATAAAAGTGATTCAATGATTATTATTTATTCACTAAATCACTCATTCACACAATCACTAAATAATAAAAAGCATGATTAATCATTCAAACGAAAATACGATTTTAGATGATGCTAATTCTCCGGAATT
>CALRLS020000336.1:0-6291 GCA_943368815.1 Cyanobium sp. NIES-981 | reverse complement strand
ACCGACACAAGGTTTCCCTCTTTCATGATACCTATGCGGTTAGCCACTTCTTTGGCTCTGAAAATATCGTGGGTAGCCATTAGTACGGCAGTACCGCTTTGAGATAGCTCTTTGAGAATCTCAGAAAATTCATTGGCGGCTTTTGGGTCAAGCCCACTTGTGGGTTCATCCAATAATAATGCTTTGGCTTTTTTGGCAATGGCGATAGCGATTCCTACTTTCTGGCGCATACCTTTAGAATACCCCCCAACCCGCTGCTCATGGGCCGACTCCTGCAAGCCTGCTTTACTTAGAAAAGCGCTTAATTCATCTTTTGAGTACTTGAATCCAGCCAGAGAAGAAAAGAATTCCAGATTTTCTATGCCTGTCAGGTTTGGGTAAAGCATGACGGTTTCGGGTATATATGCCAGGTCTTTTTTTGTTTCAAGTGCATGAGTTGTCACGGATTTCCCATTGATGCTGGCTTCACCGCTGTTGGGCTCAATGAATCCGAGAAAACAATTGATGGTAGTGGTTTTTCCGGCACCGTTCTGCCCGAGCAAAGCAAATATTTCGCCTGACTCTATGTGAAGATTCAGGCCGTTGAGGGCTGTCTGCTCTCCGTATTTTTTGGTTAAGTTTTTAGCTGTAAGCATAATGACAGTATTTAGAGATGATGATTGAGAGATCGGTTTCTGATAAAATTACTTTGTGCCCAAAGCAGGCAAAGTGTACTGATAATCAGTAGAGGAAGCAGCCCCTTCATCCAAGGCACAGTAACTTTATCCTGAAAATATTCTAATGGAAAAATCTTCCAGTTTTGTTGAGAAACAGGCACATTACTGAACATTTTCGAAAAAAAGTACAATTTCTTCCGCTCATGAAAATCTGCCAGTTTTTCAGAGAAGTTCAGGTAATTTTTCAAATCTGACAGGCTTAGTGAATTCAGCATTAACTGTGTATGAATGGTCGGAACCACCAGACCGATAGTTGTACTTAGGTCTTCCCTTTTGCTGAGTTTTTCCTTCAAGGCAATAGCCTGTGCCATAGATGCATCGTCTCCCATCTGTTGCATGGCATAGTACCATAGTGAGCTATAATCTGCCCCTTCAGGGTGTTTGAACTGGCTGAGTTGAGGGTAATGCTGATAAAAGTTCTGAATGACAGGTTCATTCGGTTTATCCCATTGAGTATGATAGCCATCCCGGCTCTCAAGCACGGTGCTAAAGGCTTCGGGAACCGGATACAATTGCACAATGGTAGCGTTGACTGCCGCCGGAATAACAATGGTCAATAGAACCCATGAGGTAAGCAGAGTCAGCGCATTCCGGCTTGAGTTTTTATGAAATGATACCACCAGCCAAACCACGCAAAACCAGAAACTGATATATAGCAAAGCCATGACTATATAAGCACCAAATGCAGCATCAATAGGAATAGCCAGATAAAATTTTGCGATAAACAGGAGCAGTATTAAAACAGCAAGTATGCTGGCATAACGGATGCTCATTTTTATCAGGAGCATTTTTAGTGGCGAAGCAGACTGACTCAATACCAGGCTCCAGGTACCTTCTTCTTTTTCCTCAGAAATCAGATTGAATCCAAAAGCGATAATAATCAGGGGAAAAAGGTATATCAGCACAAAACTGAAATCAAGATTACCGATTAGCTGATACATCGGGTTCATTAAATCAGTATTGTATTGCTGTTCCTGCAGGTTTCGGATGGTAACACTCATAACAGCAGGGCTTATATCCCGCTGACCAATAGAAAGGCCTGCCAGGTTGGAAGTCTCATTGGCTAATCCGAAGCGGACGTAGTAAAGCAGAGACCCCATTTCTTTTATGTTTTGCACATAGCGGTCGATGTTTTCCTGCTGAAAATGGGCTGTTTTCTCAATAATCTCCCGATTCCTTTCAAGAAAATGCTTTCCTATGTACAAACTGAGCAAGCCGGAAAAAAACAAAATCAAAAGACCAATCATAAAGCCCTTTGAGCGCAGAAAATTCTTAATTAATAGTGCTGCCATATCAAATTGCGCTTAGTTGGTTAGAAGTTATTCGTATCAGAAAGAATAGCCCGAAAATCAAGATGATTAAAGAAATAATAGAAATGATTTCGTTACTAAAAACCTGCGTAAAGGACAAAAAGTGATAATTAAAATCAGGGAAATCTTTCCAGTTCTGGCTATTGATTGCCGCATTTTTATCAGACGAACTCTTAATTGTATTGCTGATGAGCTTTATCTGCAATTCGTTCATAGCCTGAGCCTGCTTGTAACGGTAGGCCTCCACCTGATTCTGAAAATCATTGTAAGTAGCGTAGTCTGTCCCGGACAAAGCCATAGACAGGTTTTTAATGGCTATGAAAGGATTGACCAAAGCAGTGAGACGAACAGCATTCTGTTGTTGCTGATAAATACGCACCAGTTTTTCCTGATGACGACTATACGTTTCTGCGCTCAATCGTTCTCCTTCCCGCATCACGTATCCCCCGTAATTGAACGGAAGTTTATGGGTTGAATCTACTTTATAGGCTGTGAGCAACGAGTCTTTCAAGGCCTTATAATGTGGGTCGTTGGGGTCATGGCTATCTCCCTGCCGGATTAACTCCTCCTCTACGGCCGTGTCAAACGCTATCTTGGAAGGTGAAGGGAATAGACTTTGCCCTGCTACCTGAGAAATTTTCGGGAGAATCAGCGTAAACACCAGCCAGCAAGCTATCAGCTTGATAAGCGCCGTTTTGGTATTTTTACTTCGGGCGGACACATAAACACCCAGAAGTGAAATAATGAAAAAATAAACAGCATATCCGATAAGCAGGATAAAGAAACGCACAAAAGCCTGCGGATTATGATGAGTTTGGTCGTTTATCAATAATAGAACCAGGCCGGCAATGATTGCTGTAATAAAAATACTAAAAGAGAGATAAAACAATCCGAGTGCTTTGCCCACAATAAGCTCCTGCCAGCTGACACCCTGAGTTAGCAAAATTCGTAATGTGCTGTTTTCTCTTTCCCGGGCAATCAGTCCAAAGCCCCAGAAGAAAAGTAATAGAGGTAAAAGAAGTTGCAGTATCATACCTGCTGAGATTTCACCAAACCGAAGCAGACCATTTGAAAGGCTGGCCTCCGAAAAATTGACCGTATTCTGACGGTGCGCTTCTAAAAAAACAGTGTTCCCCAGATAACTGTCCATTCCAAAATCAAAAAAGCTCAAAGGGAATTTCTGACGAAAAACCACATAGCCATAATGAGCCATTCTGTGTGGGTGCTTATCGGGGCTGTTTTCCCACCTTTCTCGCACTTCATGGCTGTATTCTTTTACTAAATCCTGTTGCTGAATAATAGTCCTATAGCCTGAAAAGAGAGAAAGTAAGAGCATTACATTAAAAATGATAATGAGTACAATGGCACTTTTATTTGTAAGGATGCTCTTCCAAACCTGCTTTGAAAGTATTTTTAAAATATTGAATCGCATTTCAGGTGTTAGGTTTATTGTTTTTTTTATATAATCTGAAACCCCATCATTGTTCATGTTGATGAGGCTTCATTATTCATTAAAATTTATAGGTAGCTGTAAGAATAAAATTTTTCGGCGCTCCCGGGAACAGACGTGTGTAATTCTGTGCGCCAATCCAGTATGTTTTATCGAATACATTATTGATATTGAGTGCCATCTGTACATTGCTTTTGGCAGGACTATAATAGATTGCTGCATCAAAAGTTGTAAAACCGGGCACCTCAAAGGCCCTACTAAACCAGGGGATGCGACTGCTTTGGGTCTGCATGCCAAGGCCAATGCCCAAATCATTTAAAGCCGAAGAGCTACTGAAATTATAACGTGTCCAAAGATTACCGCTATGTTTGGGTGTGTTTTCTTTACGCTGACCAATCAGTTTTTCGTCTTTATCCATCCGAATCACGGCATCTATAAAACTATAAGAAGCATTGATTTGCCAGTTGGGTAGAATGTAGCCCGCAAGGTCAGTCTCAAAACCACGGCTCCGGTCCGCCCCTCTCTGCACAAGCAGGTCTGGGTTAGTCGGGTCGTTGGCACTCATCAGAATGTTCTTCTGATTGATTTCATAGATGGCTGCACTGAGCGTAAATTGGCTGGTACCCAAAGTAGATTTCATACCCAGTTCTTTTAAATCACTAACCAAAGGCTTAAACTGAGCCGCTGATTGGTCTACCCCATAGAAATTACCCGTACTTGGCAGCAAGGTTACTGTATTGGATTGCGGCTGGTAGCCTGTTAAATAAGTAGCATAAACATTGACACTTTTACTGACTTCATATGTCAGGCCGATGCGAGGAATTAATGCTGTGTTTTTAAAAGATGCCTCCTTAGGAGCCTTATAATTGGTTATATCTTCAAACCATTCGTTTCTTAAACTTAATAAAGCAGAGAATTTCCCCAGTTTGATTTGCTCCTGCACATAGATGGCATTGGTACTTGTCAATGCTGAAGGTAAAGCTGTGCGGGACTTCATCACGTAATCGTTCAGATTACGAATAGTATACGCAGGATTTTTTAAATCAAAATAATTGGCATTTGGTTTCGGTAAGACTTTCCCGTCAATCGTAATGGTCTGATAATTGGCAGCATTGGCTAGCACAAAACTACCGGCTACCGTACCATCTTTCAATAAGAATCCTCTGGCTGCATTCTGGCCGCCACCTTTCAGTTTGTGCCAATTTTGCAGGTCATAGCCTACTACTAATTTATGAGCAGTTTTGCCTAAGTCGAAGTTAAAGTTAAAATAGGCATTCAGGTTGTCTGTATTCCATACCTGCTTGCGCTGTACCATTTGCATCATTACTAAACTTGTAACGGGTGCTCCGCTTATATCGGTGGCAAAGGCATTGGTAGTGCGGTGTTCCTGTAAATCTTCTGCCCAGGTCTGCTTCATATAAGAAGCGTTAAAACTGATATTCCGTGTGAATTTATGAGAAAGGTTAGCTGTCAGAATCAACTCTTTTGATTTAAAGAAGTCATTCGATGCCCCCAGATTAAGACTAGTAGGGGTACTATTAAGGTTGGTCTGGCCAGCTACAGCTCCAAAAATCGGTTGCCCGCGGTCAAGGTTTCCGATCATATTGCTAAAAATCAGTTCGGTATTAATGGCTGTTTTGTTATTGGGAATATAGCTGAATGAGGGAGAAATCAGCACGGATTTATTGCCTACTAAATCACGGTAAGAACCTGCCTCCTGATACGCCCCATTGAGGCGATACAATAGTGTTTTTGATTCATTCAAAGGGCCTGTAAAGTCAAGTGTTCCTCTTAAAGTGCTGAAACTACCTGCACTCAGGCTTATTTCCCTGCGACTTTCAGTCAGCGGCTTTTTAGTAATCATATTGATACTACCTCCCGGGTCAACACTTGAAAAAGTGACAGAGGCAGGGCCTTTCAGCACCTCTACCCGCTCAATATTGGTCGTTAATGGTTGCAGAAAATAGTACTGGCGTGTACGCATACCATTGATAATCTGGCCTTCCTCATTCTGGCTGATGCCTCTAATGGCATATTGATTATAATAGCTTGAAGGTATTACGCCACTGGCAATTTTTACAGCGTCTGCTAACTGAAAAGCCTGTCGGTCTGTTATCAGTTCCTTTGTTACTGTGCTCATCGCCTGAGGCAGTTCTTTATTTTTAATAGCAATTTTAGTGGCCGAGAAGCTATAGTCACTATTATAATCCTTACGGGCACGGCCTACAATTTCTACGTCCTGCAATTGATTGGAAGCGGAGACCAGTACAATATTGATAAATTTTTCCTCTTCGTTAAGCTCACTCTCCAGAATAAAGTTTTCGTAGCCAATAGAGCTAACTGTAAGTTTGAATTTTCCTGCTGGTAAATCTTCAAATAAAAACTCTCCGGTACTATTGACGAGTATCCCTTTTCTGAATTTGCCGATTTCAAGATTTACCGTCGCACCTGTGGCATTTGTCTGGTCATCATACTTTACAATACCCTTAATTTTATTCTGGGCATGGCTCATTTGGGAAATACTGAAAATGCTGATAAAAAAAAATAGTAAATGTTTGGGTCTCATTAAAATGATAGGGTTTATTCTGTTATCTAAATTCAATAATGTTGCTTATGCAATATAGTTGCAAATATAAATTAAAATACTTTTCAAATGCAACTATATTGCAAATATTGTAGTATTGAAAGACACAGAGGAATGGCGCCTACTACAAGAAGAAAAATTACTGCAACAATGTTGCATATAATTATTACTTTATTACTTTTGCAACAGTATTGCAAAAACAATCTGATTCTTTGTTTTACATCTGTCTGT
>CALRLS020000335.1:0-6324 GCA_943368815.1 Cyanobium sp. NIES-981 | reverse complement strand
AATATAAAGTTGCGTTCGAATCAATCAATCAAAACATTGATGATTATAAACAAAAAATCACTTCTGCAGGCCAGGCAGTAGGTTCATTGACCGAATACCTGAAACTATTAAAAGAGGAACAAGCAAAACTCGGTAAGAATGATGATGGAAAAAAAGGCTTTTTAGCAGAACAAATCATCGAAATAGAAAAGAAGCGTAAGGCTTTGCTGAATGATTTTCTCAATGAATTTAACTTGCATGAGCAAAAACGAATCGAAATTCAAAGCAAATACAATGATTTACGGACGCAGCTTGACACACAATATGCAGATAAGAAATCGGGTATTTATCAGCGCGCGCTGGCTGAAATAAATGAGCAGGAGAAAGATGCCCTGCAAAAATATGATGTGGCGGCTGTCTTGAAAAACTCTAAAGGCTATCAGGAATTACAAAAAATTATTACCGGCTCAGAAGAAGCCATTTTAAAATCCCGCATTGAAAGCACAAAGAAATTATTGAATGACAAAGGCTGGAAAGACCTGAAAAACACCGAAGAATATAAAAAACAATTGCAGAGTCTGATTGATTTGCAGGAAAAACTCGTTAACAACCAGATTAGTTATTTTTCAAAGTTAGGCGGTATTTTAGGGCAATTCAATAAAGAAGCAAACGGGGTTGTCGGAATCATAGGTGAGTTGGGCGGCAGACTCTCGGAGGTAGCTAATAATTCGGGCAGATTTCTAGAACTGGGAAAAATCATCAGCACTACCGATAAAGCGGTTAAAGGTGCTTTGTCAACAGAAGATGCCGTGGCCGAAGGTGCGAAAGGTGCAAAAAAAGCGCAATTGGCTAAAGCTACAATGGTAGCTGAAATGGTAATACAGGCGATTAATGATATAACTGCGGCACTTAAAAATAAAAAAGAAAAGGAAAAAGCTTATTATGAGTTGGTTATCAATCAGCAATCTTCTTATAATAAATTGATGAATGATGAACTCAGGCTAAAATCTCAGTCAGCGTCTTTTTTTTCACCTGATACAGGTAGCCTTATTAATGATTCAATTCAGGCTCGTGCAGATGCACTAAAACATTATAATGAATCTTTGGCAGGTTTGATAGATTCAGGCAAGGCAAAGGATGGTACAACTACCGGAGTAAATGTTAAGAAGGCGGTGATGGCATTTCTGGTGAATCCGTCAAAGGCTTTTGGAGCGACAGAAACCAGAGATAAATTTACACCGATTCTAGAAAAATATCCTGATCTATACGATAAAGCAGTAGGAGGTGTAAAAGGTTTTAATAAAGCATTGGCCCAAAGTCTTATTGCTTCCAATGCATTGGATGACGCAACCAAGCAGCAATTGCAAACTACTTTAGATTGGGTAAATCAATATGAATTAGCGCAAAAGCAATTGCAGGAGTCTATTATCAGCATGACCGGACAGATAGGCGATGATTTGAAAAGTGCTCTTGTAAGCGCTTTTAGAGAAGGGCAGACAGCGGCAGAGGCTTTTGGGAATACAGTTGAAAAAGTGCTGGAAAATATTCTTTCACAGACATTGTATGCAAAATTGCTCAAACCCGCCATTGACCAGTTAGGTAAGGAGTTTGAAGCGTCTTATGCAACAGACGAAAGCGGGAATCTTATTGGAGATGGTAATCTGATAGATGATGTAGAAAGATTTACGGTATATGGGCCAAAAGCAGCAGAAACCTATTGGGAAGGCATTGAGGCTGCCCAGAAAGCATTTGAAAAAAAGGGTATTACTTTATTTAAACCTGATTCCAATGAGAGCAATGGCCTTTCCGGCTCAATAAAATCCGTAACAGAAGAAACTGCCGGAGTGCTGGCAGGGCAATTAAATGCCATCCGCATTAATCAGGCTACCAATTTAGAAGTGAACCGTAGCCAGTTGTTGTCTCTTACAAAAATTGCCAATAACTCAGAGTACTTAAAGCATCTTGAATTACTCAAAAGCATTGATAAAAAACTGAGTGCAAGCAATGATTTGAGGGCTGGGGGGATTGATGGGTATTAATTTTATGAAATCAGTTTTTGTATCTTCTGATCTTTTCTATGCTGTCGATTGTAAAGATTAGAAGATACAAAAGATTTCCCAGCCCTAGCTTATTTCCTCAACTCCTCCTGCACTGTCTGGCTTTCAAACATCAGGTTATCTTTTTTATTTCTGGTGTCTTCATAAATTTTATAGCCTAGTGCAAAACCCACTTTCACAAAGGCAAAACTATCTTCCAGATAAATATTATAATCGTCCTGTCCTTTCCAGCCAATGGATATGAAAGCACTTGCGGAGTTACTTTTCAGTTTGTTTCCATAGTTGGGCATAAATTTAATCTCCGCATTCAGGCGGGTCAGGGCTTTGCCAAAAACTCCGGTATTATTCCAGTTGTAGGCTGATTTGAAGCTATTTAATGCTAATGAACCTTCAGCTACAATCCTCCAGCTTTCATATCTTGAATCCGGAACCCTGTCTTTTAATGTCCCTTTCTTGCGATTTACGTTAAAATAAGTTGCGCTTATATGTTGATACCTGAATAGCAGTTTGGTCAGGCCATATCTTTCTTTAAGAAGTGTTTCTCCTTTAAAAGGTACTATTTGCAGACCAAATTCGTAGTTATTTATTATATCATTTCTATGCACATGAAAAGTGTTTTTACCTGCCATTTTAGAAGAATTGTCGATGCGTTTTTTACTGAATATTTCTTCACCCATTTTCAGATTTCCAAAGCTATAATATCCCTGAATGACTAGGTCATTGGCAAAGTTTCCGTTATAAATATTGAAAAACCTGTCGTTCAGATAAGTAGGATACCCGCCCGTATAAATATGTATGCTATCAGGTCGATTACTGAGTGTTTCAAATATTTGTTTAACTACTGATTTGGTATGGCTGCCATCCTGACCGTTTGAATGGTGCAAAGCCGTGAATTTCAGAAAATTATATTTTCCGGTTATTCTCTTTCTGGTAGATTCCCCATTCTGTACCAGGTCTGCAACAGCTGCTGTTTTTAATTCAGAAAAGTCCTTAATGAATTGTTGAAATTTACCGTTTTTAGGAATTACATAAAGAGATATTTCGGGCATATAGCTAGGTGTGCGAACAGGTTGAGAATAGTTCCAGTCGAGTTTCTTTTTGTAACGATTCGAATACTCTTCGCCTTTGTCAAGCCTTAAATTTACTCTTGGTGTGAGGGCGAGCATAAACATACTTTTACCTTCAGAGCCTATAAAGAAATTAGGGTAAATATCGGCTGTACACAGATAAAAAGGGATGGTTGCTTTATTGCCCAAATGTTGCTCAGAGAATGGAACGGTGACATAGCTTTGAGGCGATGTCCATTTCATTATCTGTTTTATCAGATATTGGCTTGAACCCTTCAATAACTTTTCAGGACTTTCGGTAGCGGCAGTATCCGATTTTTTCCTGATTTTACCACTTTGCACCTGCCCCTCAGGTGCCCGCTGTTCAGCAGGATTAGTCTGAGCATTCAATTGATAAAATACAATAAAGGCTAAAAAAACAAGGATTAGTTTTTTCATAAACAATAGAATAATTTTTTTACTCATTGTGAAGTTGAAAGGTTAAAAAATATGAAGTTTTATTTGGTTAAGAGTTCTTGATGAAGAATCTTATCAAACTTTAAATTTCTGTCATAATAATATAAATAAGAAATAGCGGTACTATAATTTATAAGGAAATTAAGAAGCTATACTTCCGAGTATTATTGAAACTAATAAACGGAGGTAATGATGATAAATGAATATGATTATATTGTAAATATACAGTGCACTCTCCTAAACTAAGTTCTGAAGAATTTATAGAAGTAAAGTATAAGGCTTCATTTGTATTAATTATCGGGGATAAAAAAGTTGTGTCTTTTTTTGAATCAACTAAAAAGATTTTAGCGTCTTTAATATCAGAAGTAGCACCACCAACAACAAATTGGATATCAATATTACTTTTATCTTTTTGAGAATAGTTTAATTTATCTGTGGATACTTTCAACGAGTAACAATGTAAACTTATTATTGTGTATATAACCATAAAATAAGTACTTGAAAAAACATAATTTTTTATAGGGTTTTTCTTTAGTAACTCGATAAAAGAATAAATTCTGTTCTTTGAAATTAGAAAATAATAGATGATTATCAAAAGTGCTCTTATGCCGTACCTAAGTAACAGATTAGTACTAGTAAATAAATATTCAATAAAAATTGATGGAATTGCAATAAGGACATAATAGAGTATATTAAATATTGAAATAATAAAAATTAATATCATTGTATTAAATATGAATTCTTCAGCAAGAAGTAGATTTTGAATGGATAGCTTTTTTTCATTGAATATAATTATGATACCATTAACTATTCCGTAAAAACATATTAGAGTTAATATAGTGCAGGATAAAGAAATGAAAATTATCAATTGAGTAAATAACAATAGACTTGAATTTTGACTGTAGGGCAAATTCAGATGTATGAATTGAATATTTACGTTAAAATTTTGATTGGATGTATATTCAAATAAATTAAATCCAACAAACCCCAAAGTCAAAAAAATGCTACTTAATAAAACAAATTTATTTTCTCTGTTTTTTTCTGTTCTCATTTGATAGGTTTGAGTGGTAAGAATGTTTTACAAAGGGAACCAATTTAGGATGAACATTTAATCTAAAATAGGATAATTTTAAAAACGAGTATTTTGGAATTAGATTATGTAAAAACGAGTACTTGAAATATATAAGAATTGCTTATCAAAAGTAATAAGTATTGGATATGTAATTCAAACTTTTTTTATCTAATGGTACTTGTTTTTTTTCGAAATGTTAATAATTTAATTTAAACTAGTTATTCGTAGCAAGACTGATAACCCTCAGAACAAGTCAATATTCTTTTATCCCGTCATTTCTACTCAATGCCCTCTGCTCCCAGCATTTCCCAACATTTCCCTTGCCAGTAAAAACTTTCGGTTGTAATATTGATACCACAACGATTACAACGAAAACTAATAAAAGTATGTGGAATAAAACAAAACTTACTGACTTACTCAATATACAATATCCCTTTGTTCAGGGGCCTTTTGGAGGTGGTTTGTCATCAGTAGAACTGACGGCTACTGTTTCTAATGCCGGGGGGCTCGGCTCTTTTGGTATGCAGCCTTTTAATGCCGACGAAATTGTGCAAACCTGCACCGCTATACGCAAGCAAACCGATAAGCCTTTCAATATTAATCTCTGGGTAAACGACCGTGATGCCCGACTGGCAGATTTTGACGACGAAGATTATCAGACACTCACCAATATATTCAAACCATATTTTGATGAAATGGGCTTGCCGATTGCGGAACGACCACAAAACCTTGGGGCAAAGTATGAAGACCAATTGCCTGCAGTCTTTGAAGTAAAACCTGCGGTATTCAGCTTTGTGTTCGGCATTCCGGATGAGAATGATCTGGAGAAATGCCGGAGTCTTGGTATTAAAACGGTTGGTGCTGCAACTACGGTTGATGAAGCCATTGCCCTTGAAAACGCAGGTGTTGATGCCATTGTGGCCACAGGTATGGAAGCAGGCGGGCATCGGGTATCTTTTCTGCGGTCTGCAGAGGATTCATTGACGGGATTGTTTTCACTAATTCCGCAAGTGGCAGATGCCGTGAAGATTCCTATAATTGCAGCAGGGGGCATTGCAGATGCCAGAGGAATCAAAGCCGCCCTGACCTTGGGCGCAGACGCAGTGCAGATAGGCACTGCTTTCCTGGCCACTGTACAATCGAACGCCACACAGGTACATAAAGAACGACTCTTTGCGCCGGATGCACGCTATACTACACTCACAAAGGTTTTCACGGGTCGCTTATCAAGAGGTTTAAGAAACCGGCTGACAGAAGAACTAAAAGAAAAGGCACATCTGATGGCACCGTATCCGCTACAAGGCAAATTTCTGAATTTCCTGAAAAGCAACCCTGAGTTTAAATCTAACTGGTCGGGGCAATCGGCTGCTTTACTAAAACACACAGATGCAGAAGAGCTGATAAATGCGTTGGTGCAGGCGATGGGGAGTTAGGGCAGGGGGCAGGTGGGAAACAGAAAAATGATAAATATAAAACAGAAAAATGTAAAATTGTGTTGCGAGCCGGGCGACGGTCGTTTCCAGCTAGCTGTGGTAGCAAGTGCATTCGAACCTAACCTTAGCACAAAACAATCATCATTGACAAAATGTTAATGTAGTAAACATAACACACAATGATAGAAAACAAAGAAATAGCCTATAGTCATCTTAACAAACTTGTAGGCAAGTGGAATACCGAAGGTTTGATTCTGCCA
>CALRLS020000334.1:0-6329 GCA_943368815.1 Cyanobium sp. NIES-981 | reverse complement strand
TTTGACTCTAAAAGACTCGCTAAGAGAAATGAAACATCCCCTAACACTTCGTTATAGTAGTTTATGTTTTCTGGTACACTATCGATTGACTCTAAACTATTTGTAATTTCGGCAACCAACATTTTTTCAATTTCATTAATTGATTTCATAAATTTATTATATTTTTCTCTTCATCTGTATCATCACCACAACAGGCGGTTTACAAACCCACTCACAGGCGTAGCAGATGAATCCCTAAACTCAAACGTAAATTACCTAAATAGTCACGATAATCACATTCATATACCCATTTGTTATTAGTATAATCATAAGTAACCCTCCCCATTCTTTAATATCAACTCATCTTCATATTGCCATACATCCCCAGACGATAACTTACGCTTCAATAGCGTTCCAGTCGCATCATAATAGAAATTAATCCAGTTGCGGTTTATGCCGTTAACTATATTTAAGGTTCAATTAAATAAGTATAAATAAAGGTCATTCAATAATAGTAATTTATTGAATGACCTTTATTAAAAATACTCAAATTTGTGAACTTTTTGTAAGAAAATGTACTGAGTATTATGAGTTTTATGTAGACTTATCAATAATTTTAATTAGATACCAATTGTTACCTTTAAGCTTAAAATGATGCTCAATAAAAAGACCAGTTTCCTTTCCCTTAAGTATTACCATATACTCTTGTGAATTTTTCTTTAAAGGTTTTATTGATAAAACAATAGGCTCTTCCCAATCTTTTTGATCAAAAAACAAATCATTTTCTGATATTCTAACTGGTATATACTTTTCACTATTTATTTCATCTTCTAATTGATAACTATATAGAGGTCTTGTAATCCTTTCAGATTGAAATTTTTTGGACTGCTTGAATTTTGCAAAAAAAATATTGAAATCTTCGGGTTTTTGCTGCTTTACAACAACTTGCTTATTATCAGAAGTATTATCTGTACAGCCAAACAAAAAAATGGAAATAATGATGGACTTTAACATATATAATTTAATTTGATATTATTTTACCGTCAACTACTCTATAAGTGCCTTGCTTTAACTTTTTAATTTGAATTAGAAATAATGAGAAATCTACCCGAGTTGCATCCGGTAGCATCTGAGAGTCAGGGCTATTAAACTCTGAGCCTTTTTGAGTTTCGGTTGGAGTAATCCACAATTGAGGATCTACAATATTTTCTTTATTTTTTCCTTTGCCTTGAGCAGGATCAAATGGCGTCCATTTTTTTAATTCTTCATCAAAAGTTTGAATTTCATAATGTAAGTGAACATTTGCTCCGCTTTCTGTGCCGAATGCAGAACCACCTATTTCTCCAATTTGAGTACTCTCCTTTATTTCAGTTCCATTTTCAATATTTATGCTACTCAAATGGAAATATCTCGTTCTAAATCTACCACCCTTTGAAGTTATAGTCACTGATCTACCTTCTCCACCCTTTAAATTTTCATCTAAACTAGCAACTCCATCATGTGTAGATAGAACGGGAGCTCCATAATCTTGATTCCCATATCCAAAATTCATATCCAACCCTTTGTGAAATTTACTCGCTCTTCGATTTTCTTTAACATTTCTTTTTCCAAACCAAGAATCTATTCGAAATACCATTCCTTTAAATGCTTCATTAACTGGAAAGGGCCTCCTTCCATTAAAATCAATAAATCTTAATGGATTATTAAAATTAAAATTGTAAGGTGACCAACCAGACATTTTACCTGCTAGAGGATCAACAGCACTCCATCTACCAATAGAAGCATCATACATTCTAGCCCCAAAATTATCCCAACCCAAATTAAAATCGGTTATTCTCTCCTTACCTGAATACTTAAAATTATCCCGATTATTCTGTTGAAAACTTGAAATATCCATCCCCCATGGGTCATAATCATTAGCTTGCACTAAAACAGGTGGCTTATAAACCCCACTCACAGGCGTGGCCGAACTGTCTCGGAATGATAGCCTTAAATTACCTAAATGGTCACGATAGTCATACTCATAAACCCATTGTTTGGTCTGAAATTAGTATAAAGACCATCCAACAAATAGAATTTATTGAATGGTCTATCGCTTAATTGAAATAATAAAATAGTCGAATTATTCAGGACTTGACGTAATGACGAAGTTAATTATAATCTATCTTAATACTTGTGCATTTTTTAACCTTTTTGCAACGATTAAAATAAATTAGGAACAAGGTCGAATTACCAAATCTTGTATTTTTTTTATAATCATTAGATATTGTTTGCGAACCATCAAACACCTCGACCAAAAGTGTTTTTTTATATGGCCGTGAAAAGAAAAGTATTGTTTTTATTTTGCCTTGAATCTTTCCTATATCCGTATAATATGCTTTAAACACTCTTTCTTTATCAATTTTATCAAGAGAATCTAATAAGTATTTTTCATTATCTGAATTTTGTTTTAAAATATCAAAACAAAGAGAATATTCAATAAAGACTACAGAATCTGCAATGGATAAATTCTCATATCCTTTCAAATCATTATTCTTCAAGTACTTATAAGCCTTAACAAATAGTTTATTTTCTTTTTCTTGGGAAAATACTTGTATATAGGCAAAGAAAAAAAGTATAAGAACATTTAACTGTATCCTTTTCATGGTTTATATTTAATAAATTTAGAATTGTTATTAATAAATGTGCTATTTTGTAAAGCCCTTAGCGAAGAACTATCAAAGGGCAAAAATGCCTCGTTAGAGTATGGAGGAATCAACCCTTCATATGAACTTCGTTGCCCGTAATTAGCTCCTTGTGCATTTAATTCCGAACGAACTATATTCATTCTTGTTTCAACAGGACCAATTGGGCCGACTCCTGAGCCACGAGGAACATCCCTTAAACCACCACCAAGGACTGAATGTTGTGATTCATGCATAAGTGTCATACCCCAACCTTGAGTTCTTGAATCAACATTGTTAGCTCCATTTATAAAACTATTTATCTGATTAGGGTTTAAGTTTATTAATGTTCCACCATTAGGTGCACTCGAATTTGTGGTTGATATTCTCGTATATACAGTATTCGCATTATCAATATTATTTATCATTAAATTACGCGCCTCTTTACTACCCGATTGAACGGTATTTCCTTTATTATCTGTTGTTGTTGAAACCACCGCATTTCCATTTTGATCCTTTTGGTAAACTAATTGCCCAGTTGGGGTAACAGTATAGGTTAAACCAGTTTGCGCTTGTAAATCGTTTATTATATTTTGTAAATAATTTGTGGAATTTTGAGTATCGTACTTTTGTACTAAAGTCATATTTAAACTATCTCCATTCACATCAATAAATAATAAAGGATTGTTAGCCGCATACTGGAATGGTGTTAAATTAAAATATTTATCAGCATACCTATCAATAGAGCTAAATCTACCTATATCGGCACTATACATTCTATTTCCAAAATTATCCCAACCTAAGCTAAAATCAGTTATTCTCTCTTTACCAGAAAACTTGAAATTGTCCTGTTTATTCTGCTGAAAACTTGAAATATCTAAGCCCCAGGGGTCATAATCATTGCTTTGCACCAAAACAGGCGGTTTATAAACCCCACTCAAAGGCGCAGCCGAACTATCTCTGAAACTCAAACGTAAATTACCTAAATGGTCTCTGTAATCATACTCATAAACCCATTGGTTATTAGTATAATCGTAAGTAACTCTACCCTCGTCATGGTTAATCTGATAAACTTGCCCATTCTTTAATATCAACTCATCTTCATATTGCCATATATCAGTATTGGATAATTTTCTTTTTAACAGGGTCCCGGCCGCATCATAATAGAAATTAATCCAGTTGCCGTTTGTAAACTTAACCCTATTGACTTTCTTTAAAAAGCTATGATAAATAATACTATCAATGCCCTTATTCTTGTCTCGTTTCAGGCTGCCGTCTGGCCAGTATTCATAATCATTGCCGCTTGTATTGCCATCAACAAAACCTGCACTCATCCCTGCATCTGTAACCGATAGCAATTGATTACCATTATAAATATAGCTTAAATCATCAATAGCATTTCGCTTCAATTGCATAATATTTCCGTTCCGGTCATACCTTACCGTGTCTAACGAAAAGTTGCTGCCACTATTACCCCCACCATATTTTGCTTTTAATAAACGGCTACTGGCATCGTAGCTATACTGATAAAACTGCGAATTAGGTACAACTGGGTTTTTCCAGGTTTGTTTGCTGATATTACCATCATAATAACGATTGTCTTCGTTATAATCCAGTCGCATCGAAAACAAATCGTTTTGCTTGTTACCTAAACTTACCTGATGGTTCTTGCAATTAATACAATTTACTCCGCCCCTAATATTATACTCATAATCAATCGTTTGTAAGGCATCTACTTGTCCGCTTGAAAGCGTAGTATCTATTTGAGCAGTGTATGTACCAGTATTAGGATTGCTTGCATCTGCAACAAAGCCTGTATCTATCACGATTGCTTTCTGAGCAATATCCTGTACATAAAGTTCTTGCAGCGCAGGAGGTCTGTTAATATAGTCTATACCGACTTCCGGTACCTCGTAATTAGTTAATGGCTTTATTTTCTTCTTTATGAGCCTGCTTACATTATCATAAGTATATTCAGCCACCAGTAGGGTGGCACTAACAGCTGGTACTCCATAAATAAACTGGATTTTTCTGCCTGCATGGTCATATAGATACGTTTTTTTTACATTCACAAGGCTCGGTGTGTAGTTGTTATAAACTCTATAAGAACTTTTCAGATTTCCTGCAAAATCAATTTCATTATCCTGGTAGTTAGTATCGACTACTTTGCTCTGCCTTTTAAGCTGCTTGATTCTTCCTTTGTAATCATAATAATAGACATCAATCAAAAACTCTCTATTCTCAGTGTTTCTTTTAAAAATACCTGTCAATAAACCTCTTGCATCAAGATATGGAGAGCTAACTGTAAAAAAATGAGGATAATAATCATAAGATGCAGGCCGCCATGTTGTATAGGTATCGTAATAATTTACCACCATAGCTTTGCTCGAATCTATGGTAAACGGAAAACTGACATCTGTATAGTATCGGTTTTGAGATTCGGTAGCATCAAATTGTTCATTTAAGATTGTTTGACTATTAAATTGTGTCTGAATAGTGCTTCTGGTATCAGTATTGTTTAATTCACCGGAAATAATATTCCTGCCAATGACATCATATTTTCGGAATGACCAAAGATTAGTAGTTCGTTGGTATTCATCCTGACTTAATACAGGCCGGTCTAGTTTGTCATAAATTGAATAAGTAAAGCCTCCATTAGGCACATGGCTTTCCGTTACTCTGCCTCTGGCATCATATTGATAGAAAAATACTCCTCCTGTCCACGCACTTGTGTTTTGAGCAATAGAGTCATTTAATGCAAATGCTTCGGGCTGAAGAATGGCTGCGATTCTCCCAAAATCATCGCTGATATAATAAGTAGTTAGCCAATTAGCTCCGTTTTGCTGTTGTTTTTGTACGAGTTTGCCTTGATTATCTGAAATTTCGATTGTAGTATTTCCCTGTTCATCAATCACCCGTTTTTTATATAAACTATTATCCGGATATGTACCGCTAAGTGTAATGTCTCCGTCACTATTCACTGTATAATACCTTATATCAGACCCTGCCGTTTCATCAAAATATTGCACTTTTTTCTGTGCCACTCTCCATGCATTGCCTATGCCAAAACTGCTTCTGGCTCTATTTAATGGAGTAAATTCATACGATGGCGTGGTATAAGGCGCCTCATCACTATAAAACGTCTGTGCTAATGTTTTACTATTACTCACATAAGTACCAAGCCCCTGATTAGTTGGGCTAATCATCGTCTGGTCTGATACCCGGCCATAAGCATCATAGCTTTGAGTAGAAAAAACAATATCTTTTTGAGCAGGGCTTTGACTATAGCCTAATTTCTGAATAGGTCTGCCTAATCCATCAAAAAAAAAATCAATATTAATCAATGCATAAAAATGATTATTGGCATTAGCATCTGATGCACCACTTTGCCTTAAACGACTACTTTTGATAAAATTAGAACTGCCATATTGGTAAGTATATTTATCAGTCAGGTTATTCTGATGATCCCGGATACGAATCAGCCTGCCGAAATTATCGTACTCAAAATGGGTATTTAATCCATTCGGAGTAGTTAATCGTTTGATACCCACTAAAGGAAGGTCGTAATCAAAGCCGGTTGTTAGTTCGGGAGTCCCGCCTGCATTTTTTATGCTTGCAATCACATAAGAATGATAAACGCTATCCAGAAATGTAGTGCTATAGGTAAAACTGTTGGGAGAATCGCCC
>CALRLS020000333.1:0-6357 GCA_943368815.1 Cyanobium sp. NIES-981 | reverse complement strand
GAAAATTCTGTGTGAATATTGGACAAAACTAACATTTGAAAAAAATACATATTTTAGCAAAATGTGAAGAAATGATACCATTAGAAAATAAAATGTATTTTTATCCAACAATTGCATAGGTTTTGCTATTACATTTTACGTTAGTCAATTATAAAATTTAAGGAATTAAGCATCTCCTTAAAATTGTACTTAAATAAAAGTGTGGATTCAATTAGGGTGTTCCGAAGCCTTTAACAAAAATTCATACAATTAATTTCGATTATCATTGTCATGTTAGGAAAAAAAACAGTTTCACAAATCATTACATGCCTTCTAGCTATTTCCGTTTTTCTAGAAACGAATGCCCAGAATCCGGCAATAGTCATAGAATGGCAAAGATGCTACGGATATGGCCAGAACGCCTGGTATGGGGACGAGGGGATACGAATAACCCCGACGCAAGATGGAAATTACATAACCACGAGCAAAAAAACCTTGAATGGTTATGAAACTATTGTAGCTACAAAAATTAATTCCAAAGGAGAAATACTTTGGGAAACCATTATTTATGATGACCAGGTTTATACCGGATTCAGAAGTACGGATATTATCCAGAATGCTGATGGCGGGTATATTCTGATTGCCAAAGTAATCAATGTACAAAAACTGAGTTTTGTCAGTTCAGATCTTCGGAATATAGAAACCAATCCGGGGCCTAAGGGTCACTGGGATATTCTGATTACTAAATTAAATGCCCAGGGACAAAGAGAATGGTTTAAACTATTAGGTGGCTCAGGCGAAGATTTACCAGTCAGGGCCTTGCTTACATCTGATAACAACATCATGTTGGTCGGTTCTACTGCTTCTAACGACTACGACGTCAGTAACTCTGGTAAGCATCCCAGTCTTAACTACAACCGTGATATATGGGTTACCAAAATAGATCAGTCAGGTAATATTATAGCCAAAAAATGTTTTGGTGGGAATTATGACGACCTGCCACTGGCTATGAAGAAATCTTCAGACGGAAACTATGTAATTGTAGGAAGCACTAATTCAGATGATGGTTTACTAGGCATAACAAAGGGTGCTAAGGATATTTTTGCAATAAAAATTGACGAATCGCTTAACAGCATCTGGAAGAAAACTTACGGGGGTAATCAGAACGAGGAAGCCCGAAGTGTTGCAACACTCCCGAATGGAGATTTGGTAATAGGTATTGTATCTAATTCATTGACAGACGATTTTTATAAGGAACCTACTAATGAATATCCTAATAATTTTCAGGAGAATGTCTGGCTTTTCAAGCTAAATTCAGGTGGTGACCTGGTGCAATCAAAAATATTGGGTGGCTCTGGCAGAGATTTCCTGAATGATCTGATTCTGACCCAGGACGGCAGCCTTGTATTTATTGGATCTACCAATTCAAATAACGGAAGCATAACAGACCGAAACAGGATTCCGGGCAATAACAATGATAAGCTTGATGCCTTTTTAATGAAGACCACTACGAATTTTGACACAATATGGCAAAAAACAATGGGTGGCTCAGAGGAGGATGAAGGCAATGGTCTGTTAGAAACACAAGATCAGAAATTAATTACCATTGGTACTACAAAATCATTTGATGGTGATGTAAACGGTAACCATGAAAACAATCAGGATGCAAGAGATATCTGGTTAACGAAATTAGGTTATCCTTGTCAGACAGAAATCAACACAAGTGTTGATTTGATTGGGACAAACACTGATGTGGTTGCCGCAGAAAGAATTTATTCAACTGACCGAATCAAAGATAATTCATCTGTAAGATATTCAGCCAATAAAACAATTGACCTTAATGATGGATTCAATATAGAGCTGGGAAGCGTATTAGAAATAAATCTTTTTGGTTGTACTAACGCTACCGCAGGTATAAGTAATTTGCCGATTCAGGTAAAAACCAATAATGAATGTAGAGAAGGTGGTATGAAATTCACTTTTCATCCTTTCACACCGGATACAGAATTATCACAATACCGCATGTCAATCCAGAACCTTGACCCTTCAATCGAGTTTAAATTTTCTGGCAATACACTCATCACCAAGAACAATATACCTGATAACCATAATGCCTATTATCTGTTAACGGTTTCAAGAGACGGGTTTAAAGACTTTGTGGTGCAGGGCTATACCAGCACCTGCGAGCATGATGGTGCGCCAATCGACTGTCCGGAAAATACAAACACCATAATACTGGACAAAGATTATTATAATGTAGGAGAAACTTTCACAGCCACCTGGACCGGGCAGCTGATTCCTGACCAGACTTTAGAATGGTTTAATGAAAATGTGACGATAATATCAAGAAGTCAAAAAGAAATAGTTGGTAGAATCAATGCTTTTCCGGCACACCTTCAGGCACAGCCTGGTGTTTTCCCTTATTATCGCCCGTGCCATGGAGCAGTGAGAGTCGATTTTGCAAAAGTTGAATAAAACATATAATTTTCTTAGTGGATTGCCAATGGAAACAATCCTTATAAAATCCTTACTTACAGCTTATTAAGTAAGGATTTTTTATTCTAGTTTTTCCTGTTTATTTTTGTATATTATTACCTAAACACGAAGAATTGTTCCGATGCGAAGTTTGAGTTTAATTGCCATTTTTTTAACCTTAACATCTGTTGGTTTTAGTCAAATACAAATTAGCTACCCATTAGAACGGAGTGTTTTTCAAAGAAACAATCAGAATACTTCTTTAGTAAATATTTCGGGGAATTTTGATGGGGAGTTTGATAAAGTTGAAGCAAGGCTAGTTCCTGTTAAACCAGATCAAGGGGTCTTAACGAACTGGGTAACGATTGTGACAAAACCCGAAGGGGGGTATTTTGTCGGAGCTATACAAGGTCAAGGCGGTTGGTATACCTTGCAAGTAAGAGGGTGGTTAAACGATAGCATTGTTGCTCAGGCTTCGGTAGGTAGAGTAGGTATCGGAGAGGTTTTTGTAATTGCCGGACAATCAAATGCAGAAGGGGTTTTGGATTATGGCGCCAAACCTTCAGTTGATGACCGGGTTAACTGTTTTAATCATAGAACAGAATACAACATATGGGATTATCCGTATTTTAATAGTTTTTCTCATATTGAAACCAATAGCATGATTGGCCCTAAGGGAAGGGGCTCCTGGTGCTGGGGTGAGTTGGGTGATTTTCTGGCTCAACGCCTGAATGTGCCGATATTATTCTTAAATGCCGCCTATGGTGGTAGCTCTTCTGAAAACTGGCTTAGTAGTTCAATGGGAATACCGACAAAAAATTACTTTGGTTCACCCTATATTGGAGGCGCTCCTTACTCAAGTCTTCGGATTTCATTGCAATTTTATGCTTCTTACTTAGGAGTGCGGGCTGTTCTGTGGGAACAGGGAGAAGATGATTCTGAAACAGGCGAAGATACTTATTATAATAATATACGAGCCATCATTGAAAAAACCCGGACTGACGCCAACAAAAACCTTAGTTGGGTAATATGTCGGACATCGCTTAACGACTTTGCTTCAGTCCATATTAATCCTGCAGTTATTAAAGCTCAGAACAGGCTAATCAGTAGCGTAGCAAACGTATTTGAAGGGCCATACACTGATTCGATTCAGGTACCTCGTACCGAAGGAGTTCACTTCAAAAATCTTGGTGGTGCTAATGACGGTATCTCTGAACTTGCAAAAGCCTGGAATACTAAATTAAACGATAGCTTTTTTAGTAAATCTACACCATATCTTTCAACGCCGCTTATTACCTTACAGGCAAATTGCCAATTTTCTGAGACTGCTAAATTAAGTCTCCCAGGCAATTTTGATTCTCAAAGATGGTCTGATAACTCTACTTCTAACTCCCTGACTGCCAATAGCGGCAGTTTTAGCGCTATTGCACGGGATAATACAGGTAATTATCATTTTTCGAATACAGTTATTGTAAAGAATCTTGCACCTGTTACAGTTCCTTTTGCCACTTCCAGGCGAAACCCTTTTTTTTGTGAGGGAGGCAATACTGAACTCTTAACTAACGATACACATTATAATCGGTTCAGATGGAATACAGGCGAAACAAATAAGGAAATCTCGGTTAATACTTCTGGGGTATACACCGTACGGGGTATTAACTCTCTGGATTGTTTTTCTCCGCCGTCAAACGAAGTGATTACAAGGGTGTTGGCGCTCCCACCTAAGCCTAATATCTTCCTTAGTAGCGGGCCAACCGTCTGTGAGGGGCTTTCTGTTATTCTCTATGCCTCAGGTTTCGGAAAAAGTTTCTGGAGTACCAACGATAGTACAGGAAGTATCACGTTTACAAAACCCGGAGACTATAGCGTTACGGTGAAAGTACGCGATGATAACGGTTGTATATCACCCAACTCTGATATAACTAAAATCAGTATCAAACCACGCCCTGAACAACCTTCTATTGCCCAGATTGGCCCATTCAGTTTAGAAGCCGAACAAATACTTGGAAAAGTTGATGCTTATGAATGGAAGAAGGATGATGCTTTTCTGACTACCCGGTCGGCCATTATCAAGTCTTCTAAACCTGGTTTTTTCACAGCTACCGCTATTAAAAACTATGCTCTGGGCAATGGACAGACACTCGGCTGCCGCTCACTTTTATCAAAGGCCTTTTCTTTTATTCCGAATACTGCAATCAAAAACCTGATTGTTTACCCTAACCCGATACCTGATGGATTGGTGTATATTGAAGCACGCGAAGATTTAAGTGATTTGCAGATGTCGGTATTTGATGTGAGTGGTAAATTCATACATTCTACGCTTGTTCCATCATTAACAGAGCGCAGACAAGTAAACCTGTCTTTTTTAGAAAACGGCAAGTATATTATCCGATTGCAGAACAGTAAATTTTCGGAAACAAGAACAATCTGGCTTGAGAGGTAATTACTCTCCTACCTCCAGTGATTTGCTAAAAATGGGCTCCATCCAATCTGTAGAAAGTTTCTGTACAGAAGCATTCAAAAGGGCGTTCCATTGATATGAAATCTGTTCTAAATCCTGTTTTTCATAACGGTGTTCAACCATATTAAAACTATTCTTTTCGCAGAGAATCACATCAATCGGAAAATCCACATCATTGGCACTGACACGAGTAGAATCGAAAGCTAAAAAGCCTAATTTGAGAACCTCCTGTAGCGAGGTATTATATTTAAGATTGCGGTATAAAATAGGCTTTCCATAGTTGGATTGCCCTATGATAATAAATGGAGAACCTTCTGTAACCTCTATCCAGTTACCTTCCGGATAAAGCATATATAATTTATGTTCATCATCATGTTCAAGCTGCCCTCCAATGAGTGCCGACAGATTGAAAGCCAGACCTGCTTCCTTTAAAGACATTTTGTCTTCGCTTGCTACTCTTTTCACCTGATCACCAAAAGCGTTGACGGCCTTATACATTTTATCAAACTTATGATCCTGCAACTCTAAAACCTCCTTAAAATAGGTAATGGCTTTATCACGAACCGATCGGAGGCCGGCTGTCATTATAAACATTGAATGATTGCCCGCCTGATGAACAAATACTTTTTTATTCGTAGAAACTTCGCTACCGGAAGTGATTCGGGTATCAGCTATGGCAACAATTCCTTTAGCTACTTTTACTCCAAGACAAAAAGTCATATTATAATGTTGAGCGGATCGCCGCTTCGATTATTAACAATGAACGCAGCATCCATTACCGATTTGAAAAACAAACACAAAAGTAAAAAAAGCTGACTATTAATTACGGAACTTATTTAATAATTTATTGCTCAACAGGTTTTAAGCCAAAATAGGCCTCAAAAATAGCTTTGGCAACTTTGTTGTTTTTAATCTGAAATTCATCCAGATACGGGTGCAGTGCTTTCTCAAAAATATCTTCTACTTCTGTAAATTCTATTTCATGACGCAATTTGCTTAATGATTTTTCAGCAGGGTTCGAGTATCCCTCTGTCATTTTATGACCTGAGATTTCATACAAAGAAAGTTCGGCCTGACGGATACAATAAAAAACAGAACGTGGAAAACTCTTATCCAGAATCAGGAACTCCACAATATGAGATGGGTTAATAACCCGATGTTCCTGGCGGTACATATTAAATGCCCCTACTGATTTCAGTACGGAAGTCCAGATTAACAGTTCTTTTGGTGAGCCAAAGGCTTCATCATCGGGCAATAAGGTGAAGTAATGTACATCTAAAAACCGCGAGGTTTTATCCGCACGTTCCAGAAAACGCCCCATACGTCCGAAATGAAACGCCTCATTGCGTGTTACTGTCGATTCTACAATGCCCCAGAAAAGCTGACATCCGTCTTTAATCTCAGTAAAAAACTGCTGCAATTGCTCTACATCCCAGTTTTTT
>CALRLS020000332.1:0-6371 GCA_943368815.1 Cyanobium sp. NIES-981 | reverse complement strand
GGGGCTAATTTACAAGCAGCTTCTTCCCGGTGAGCGGAAGGAGTATTTCATAGCAGAAAAAGACATCTGGAAAGTCGCCAAGCAGATTGCTAAAGAGCGCCGCCGCCGTGAAATCGGACCACTTATTGATGCGATGGCAGATTTGAAAGAGGGTATTAAACCCGATACTGCTGAGAAAGAGGAATTCTTGAAGATAGTAAATGATATTAGCACTGTATCAGTATTTGCTGATACTACTCTTACATCATTGTTAAAATCTGATGAAAACTGGCTGGTTGGCAGTTTTGTTAAGATTTTTAACAAATAATAGTATATAGCTCTTATGAGCTATGTTTTTTTGGAGTTTTTGGGGTCAAGCAGTAATCATCTCTAAGATAGACGATTACTGCTTTTTTTATGTTTTGACCTGCTTTATTCAACAGTAACCGATTTGGCCAGATTTCTTGGCTGGTCAACATTGCGACCTCTCATTACAGCTATATAATAAGAAATGAGCTGTAATGGTATCGATGTAAGTAAAGGAAGTAACAGATCGTTGGTTCGCGGTACTTCTATTACAAAATCAACCATACCCGGAATCAGCGTGTCTCCTTCTGTTACAATAGCAATTACACGGCCTTTGCGTGCTTTTACTTCCTGTATATTTGATACTATTTTTTCGTAGGAGGCGTCTTTTGTGGCAATAAATACCACAGGCATATCTTCGTCTATCAAGGCAATAGGGCCATGTTTCATTTCTGCGGCGGGATAGCCTTCGGCATGTATATACGAAATTTCTTTCAGCTTCAGCGCTCCTTCCAGGGCAACAGGGAAATTCAGACCACGGCCTAAGAAAATGAAGTTAGATGCGAAAGTAAACAGCTTTGAAATATCTTTGATTTTCTCAGCACTCTTCAGGATTTTCTCCACCTTAGCCGGAATAGCCTCTAAACCAAACAGCAATTCGCGGTACATATCCTGACTGATAGTGCCTTTTTTATGGGCGGTAGCGATAGCAATCAGACTTAGAACGGTTACCTGTGCTGTAAAGGCTTTAGTACTGGCTACACCGATTTCCGGGCCTGCGTGGGTATAAACGCCTGCATGTGTTATACGGGCAATAGAGGAGCCAACTACATTGCAGACTCCCAGTATGATTGCACCTTTAGACTTGGCTAGTTCTAATGCCGCCATAGTATCGGCAGTTTCACCTGATTGTGAAATAGCAATCACAATATCACCCTCTTTGATAATCGGATTTCTGTATCGGAACTCAGAAGCGTATTCAACTTCTACATTCACACGGGCTAATTCTTCAAAAAGGTATTCGCCTACCAATCCGGCATGCCATGAAGTGCCGCAGGCTACTATCACGATACGGTCTGTTTTGGCAATTTTGTCCAGATAATCTCTCAAGCCACCTAATAATAGAGTAGCATCTTCAAGATTGATACGCCCTCTCATTGAATCAGCAATCGAACGGGGTTGTTCGAATATTTCTTTCAGCATAAAATGGTCGTATCCGCCTTTTTCAATGGCTTCCAGTTCCAATTCAACAGTTTCTATATAAGGGGCAATGTCTTCATTCGCCAAATTCTTGATTACCAGTTCATTGTCTTTTACGATGGCAATCTCGAAGTCTTCCAGGTATACTACTTCTTTTGTATATTCAATTATCGGTGTTGCATCAGAAGCAAAGAAATACTCATCTTCGCCAACGCCTATTACTAAGGGGCTGCCTTTCCGGGCTGCTATTAATTGGGTTGGATTTTCTTCATCGATTATCACAATGGCATAGGCACCTACAATTTCATGAAGCGCAATTCTGACGGCTTCTTCCAAATCGCAATACATTTTGATTCTGATATCTTCAATGAATTTAATCAGTACCTCGGTATCGGTAGCACTCTCAAAAGTATAACCCTTATTGATCAGGCTTTGCTTGATTGAAGAGTAGTTTTCAATGATTCCGTTATGAATAATCGCTAATTTCCTGTTTGTTGAATAATGGGGGTGGGCATTAATATCATTTGGCTCACCGTGTGTAGCCCAACGGGTATGTCCTATACCTATTTTGGCCAATAATTCTTTGCCTTTTAATTCATTCTCTAAATCCGAAACTTTACCTTTTTTCTTATAGACTTTCAGACCATGACCATTCAGTAAGGCTATTCCTGCACTATCATAACCACGATACTCCAATCTTTTAAGCCCTTTGATAATAAGTGGGGCAGCTTCCCGATGCCCTACGTAAGCGACGATTCCACACATAGTTTTAAATTTTTTAAGTAGAATGTTAGTTTTCTATGAATAAAGAAGATTTTAATTAGAAAAGTCCAATTAGCGGACCCATAGCTATTCAAATTTATGAAAAAAATCCAATACTAACGCAAAAAAGAGGAGATTTTGGTCTCCTCTTTTATTGAACGGTAATTGTATGATTTTATCTTTCGACTATATTATTTTATCTTTTACCTGAGTAATAGAGATTCAGTTTAATATTTTTGATAACCACTCTGGATACATTATTGTTATAAAGTCCGATGGTTGTTCCCGCAGAAGTAGTCGTTAATAGACTAGGTACAATGGCTATACCATCTGAGGTTTTTCTATTATTTAGTATTTCCTGTATATACGAAGTAAAATTAAACTTATAGTTATTTGTTGTAGTGCTATAATCAGAGATATACTGTGTCCCGGAGGCTACATCAAGCGCTACAAAGTCTTCTATATTACCGGCTACTTTTTTCAGACGGTTATCCTTTCCTATTTCAACAAGAGCAATTTGCAAAGGTGGCTTATAACTACCTGTAATCTGATCCAGGTCAGGTTCAATGATTAGCTCTGCTTTATTAATAGCTACATTATTACTGCCCGATTTTAATAAATTCACAAGTGTAGGGAAAGTCAATTTAGTAGTAATGCCAACCCCAGTCTGAATAAAAGATTTATTTCCTGTCAATTCAGCCGGAAGTGAGCCTAAAAGTTTAAGGTCCTGCAGAGCAGTTCCATTTCTGTTGCTTTTAATCTCACTGAAACGTTCAGCAAGAAAAGTCAGCGGAATATACTTCTGAACAGTATCATCTTTTGCATGATAAAAGATGGCAGGATAACTTGCCAGTGAGAGCGTAATACCTTGAACGGTTTCAGCATTCTGGTTAAATGTAAATGCAAATCCTTTTACGGCGGCAGTAAATTTAGCAATGTCTTTTCCTTCAGCTTTATTTGCCCACGCAAAAATCTCCTTACCAAGGTCATCCGGCATTTTAAACCGAATCAAACTATCGGTGGTACTGACTGTAGCACGTTTAAAATCTTTGTGGGTAAGTACCTTGCTTACTAAGGGTGTTGGATTATAAGCTAAGGCATCACTATTTAAATATTTTTTATCTTTAACAAAATCTTCAGTCAAACGATGAATATTCAGTGTAACAGGTTTGGTAGAGTCTCCGTAAGAAAAACCATTGTGTACCAGATATACATACATTGAGTCATACACTACTGTCTTGATTGAATCTGCACTTGAGACAGCAAAAGGAGCATAGGTGCCGTTATCTGAATCGTAAGGCAATGATATCTGTGTGTACAAAGTAGCTGATACATCACCAAATACCGGGTCTTTATAACGTCCTACTATAGCTCCGGTCTGAGTAGATGTCAGGATTGAGTCAAGCATTACAGTTACTCTGCTTACCTTTAGTGTATCGGTAAATGTGGTAGAAAACTGCCCTCCTGTAGAAGGAGTATCAACGGCAATATTAATAGGGTCTTCACACGAGAAAAAGAAAGCGGAAAGTAGCATAATGGCTACGTTCCGCATCTTGTATGTGAAATTCCGGCTATTTTTAAGGAACGAGTTCTGTGTAAAGATTAAAGTACGTTTCCGTAACGTCGTTGTCTTCAATACCTGCTTCAATTTTGTTAGCTTTAATTTCATTCAATAATGTACTTAATTTTTCATTCATGTCCTCGTTAGCATTTACTACCGAGTCGGCATATTGACAACCAATTTTAATGAATCCTTCAAAGTCGGCAGAGCGTAGATTGGCTAAAGCTTCGTCTGATACATCCATTGCTTTTGCTTTTTCCAGAATATCCTCGTCGAACTTGTGTTCAAAAGCATTATTATAAATAGTAAATACTGATTTTGTATCTTTGAAAACAGGATCGTTTTTATAAGTTGTTTTTAGATACAGTGGAATCAGAGCAGTCATCCAATCAGTGCAATGTACAATGTCAGGTGCCCAGCCAAGTTTCTTCACAGTTTCCAGAACTCCCTTACAGAAGAAGATAGTTCTTTCATCATTGTCATCATAGAAACTTCCCTCTTTATCTAAGAAAACGTATTTTCTGTTGAAATAGTCTTCATTGTCTAAAAAATAAACCTGCAATTTTGCACTAGGGATAGAAGCAACCTTAATAATAAGAGGTTTTTCGTCTTCTCCGACTGAAATATTGATTCCTGATAGCCTTACCACTTCGTGGAGACGGTTTTTACGCTCATTGATTGAGCCAAAACGTGGAATCAGAATTCGGATTTCCATGCCTTTTTCCTGCATGGCTTGCGGAAGTTTACGAAGAAATTCTGCTACTTCTGAAACTTGCAGGAACGGATTTATTTCACTTGCAACGTACAGAATACGGAGTTTACGCATATCGATAAAAGTAATTTATTGGGAGTGTCTTCCAAAAAAGTATGCAAAGATACGAAAAAAACTAACAATTTGTTAAAAAATCTTTGAAAAACAAATCGTTATCCCCTATAAATGCTCGTAAAATTCCGATTGATAAATGCAAAATTACCTCTCTCCACAAGTTTCGGGTCTGTTTGCTAAATCAGACATAATTCATTAAAACTCTTAGTGGCTAAAGTCTATTTCATATACTTTTGGCCACATCTTTCCTGTAATGTATACTTTGTTAGCCGCGGAGTCAAATGCAATGCCATTCATCTCCAGTGCCCTTGCATATTTGGTTCTGGCATCTGCAGCCAATGATCCTAGGTCCATTTTAGCCACTATATTTCCGGTTGCAGGGTCTATTTTAACAATTTCGTTGGTTTGCCAGATATTGGCATAGATAAAACCTTTGATATATTCCAGTTCATTCAATTGCTCTTTGGCATAGCCATTTTCCCGCACCGGAAGTGTTTTGATAACCGCTAGTGTGTTCGGGTCTAAATAAGTAAGATTATAGGTACCGTCGCTCATAATAAGAGACTTGCCATCTGTGGTAAGCCCCCAACCCTCATTATTGCTGAAACTAAAGTCTTGTATTTTTTTGAAGGTTTTTAAATCATATACAAAGCCAGTTTTTGTTTTATAGGTCAGTTGATAGATTTTATCATTCAATATGGCTATACCCTCACCAAAGTATTTCGATTTATCAAGAGATACTTTTTTATCTAAGACTCCGGTTTTTAAATCAAGAATGCCAATGACAGATGAAGTTTCAGATAATTCATCCGGCGAGCCCGTACTTTCAAATAGCTGATTATTATGTACTAAAAAGCCCTCTGTAAAGGCTGTGGTATCATGAGGAAAGGTATTAACGAGTTTGAAAGGAATAGAGGGGATACTTGCTGTTTTGTCAGTAGCATCTCCTGAATGCTCTGTATTATTGCAGGAAAAAAGGATAACAGCTATTAAAATAGTTCCGGATAGTTGCTTTATCATTGGTTTAAGGGAATCTTTCCGCAAATCTAAAAAAACTATTTTAACCGGATACTATATTCCAGACTATTATCCTTTGGTTATTAACGAATATTAACAAAATGCAGTTTGTACCAGTCAACTGAAAGTGTCAGGTCTTCTCTTGTCAGATGATGACCTGTTGACAAATTATAATTAGCTACATCAAACCCTGCTTTTTTCAAAATACCCACATATTTCTCAGTTTCACTCTGATTAATGGTTGGGTCAATTGTTCCATTGCTCATAAATACGGGTGTATTATTAGCATTTTTAAGCTCAGCGCTGATGCTTTTAAATGGCTGCATAGGTCGGTAAAGAATTGCTCCTGCCAGAAAATCAGGATATAATACCAGCGTACTGCCTGCTATATTTGCACCGTTTGAATACCCTAATGCAATCAGCTTATTTATATCAAAGCCTTCCTTTACAGCTAATTCTTTTAAGAATCTGACCATTTCATGGGTACGAAATGTCAAATCTTTCTCATCAAATACACCCATACCTAAGCGTTTAAAAAAACGTGGCATACCATTCTCAGACACATTTCCTCTTAAACTAAGTATGTTAAAATCATTGCCAAATTCTTTGGCTATAGGGACCAGGTCGTGTTCATCGCCACCTGTACCGTGCAGAAGCAAAAGGGTATTTGCTCCTGCAAGGTTAGACGGCTGATAAATATACTTTAATGCTTGAAAATCC
>CALRLS020000331.1:0-6380 GCA_943368815.1 Cyanobium sp. NIES-981 | reverse complement strand
ATACCAGCGTTAGCAAGCATATTGTTTTGGTCGCCAAAATACCCGTATTGGTACTGCAAAAGAAAATGGAAATTGACGAATAAGAACAAACTTTTTTTCTTACAAACGCGAGAATTTCTATTGTCCACTTAAAGAACCTGTTTAAAATCAATATTATGAAAAAATCTATGTTTTTCCTCATTTGCCTTTTTGGCATTTTTTTGATGTCCTGTACATCCTACACCCACATTACAAGTAGCTGGAGAGAACCCGATAAAACAGTGGCTATTGGTAAATTAAATAAAGTACTGGTAGTTGCCATGCTTAAAAATGAGACAAGCCGCCATAAAGCTGAAGATCAGATGGTTATGTATCTTCAGGGAAAGGGAGTAGTATCTTATAATTACCTGGATAAGAGTATCAACGAAAAAGATGAGAAGCAGATTATAGAGAAAATAAAAGCCGACCATTTTGATGGGGCTGTTATGATGAGGCTCGTTGACGTAGATAAAGAAATCAATTATTCACCGGGTGTTATCTCTTCTTACCCGCCATATTACCGTTCTTTTGGTGGCTATTATCTCAGGGGCTGGATGTACTTTTCTAACCCCAACCAATATTTCACAACAAAGACTTATACCATTGAAGTGAATATCTATTCTATTAAAGAAGATAGAATTATATGGGCAGGCTTAACAGAAACTATTAACCCTGAGGGAGTTGATAAAATGGTTAACCAGATAGCAAAGGTAGTCTATAAAAAAATGCTGGAAGAGGGATTCATCAGTAAATAAGGTGCTACAAGTGTATCATAAAAAAAGCTTAAAACAAAACCGTCTGTTTTGCTTTAAGCTTTTTTTATGATAGCTATTCTACTGCTTTGAACAGAAGGTTCAGGCGAATCAATTTAAATAAAAAACCATACCGCAAGAGGTATGGTTAAACAATTGATGCCAATTATTTTTACTTCTTTTTGGCTTACATTCATTTTTTGTCAAGATACTTCTCCATCAATTCAGGAAGTTTCTCAGCAATTGCACCTAGCCCTTTTGAAGAACTGGTAGGAATAAACTGAATGTTATCATTCTTTGTTACTAAGAACCCAACGGGGGTCATTCCTATTCCTGCTCCGGCTCCTTCTCCTGCACCATTTGCCGTTTTTTTATCTTCGCCACCACCACCGCCAAATCCAAAGCCGATAGACATGACAGGAACACAGGCAAACTCCCCTAACTGGAATTGTTGGCCAATAATAGTTTCAGTTTTCGCTTCTGCTTTTAAAAACTCGGTCACCTTGCCGAGCATATCATTTAAGTTATTCATTGTATTTTTATTTTAAAATGGTTGCTTTCACAAATGCCCGGAGTATCCGGGCTATTCTATTTTCTATTTGCAGTATCAGTATATTATTATTCAGGAAATTGATACTGATATCTAGTTTATACTTTTTATTGAGCAATAAGAACACCGGATAAAGTATGCCATTCAGTGGCATATCGCCTGTATCAAGCCTAAGAAAAAACCTTTTTATTCGAAAACTCTTCATAAGCTCTCTAATGGTTGAAACAGAAATGCTTGCTCGTTTTCTTTTCTTCTGATGTATTATAGGTTTGCTCTTTTTTGGTTGGCTATCAGATAAATTATATTGTTTTGTCCATCCAAAAACTTTTATTTCAACTAAAATGGATTTTCCGTTGAAAAGTAAAGTAGCCGATGCCAGTTGATGGAATCTGATTCTGAATAAGCCTGAGGCAGTATTAATCTCAATAAACAGGGGAGCAAAAAATAAGTAAACAAGCCCTGATAATATACCTATAAGAATGATAGTCCACCACATCTTTTTTTTACAAATATTGATTGTTTGCTGATGAAAAAAAAATGATGTCTGATATGTCTGAGGATGCGCTATATCATTAGTACAATCAGCATAATTGAGCGTCAGAATAGAAGAAATCGCTATGGCAATTTTCTTGCAAAGAGATTACCATAGCGATTAAAGTTAAGCGCATGATTAAAAATTTTGAGTCGACTTCAAAGGCTTCCTTCCGGTCAGAAAATAAAACTTAAACATGCGCTGAAGTCGTTATCCAAAAAAAGAACTATTTATATTTTAGTATTTACATAAGTAGCAAGCCACCATCAACTACTATAGTGCTTCCGGTTATATAATCTGATGCGCTACTGGCAAGGAATAAAGCGGCATTGCCTATGTCTTCAGGCTCACCCATTCTTTGTAGTGGCAGCATTTTCATGAGTTGTTCGATTTGCACTTTTGCGGCTTCAATTTCTGCTTCTGTGAGCGTAGTCCCGCTTATCTTCTGGACACCCGGTGTATTGACTCCCCCCGGAGCAATATCATTGACGGTTATACCATATTTACCTACTTCTTTCGCAAAAGATCTGGTAAGCATTCTTACTCCTCCCTTCGAAGAATCATATTGAGCCAGGTTCCCGGTAGGCTTCAGGCTATCAATAGATGAAATATTGATTATTCTTCCTCCATGTTGTTTATCAATCATGGTATTGACAGCTAATTTTGAAAGAAAGGCAACTGTCTTTAAATTCAGATTTATGGTCCTGTCCCAAAGTTCTTCAGATAATTCAGTAACAGGCATATAATTAAAAATCCCGGCATTATTGACCAGAATGTTAATATCGCCGAAAGCTTTAAGCGTTTTTTCGATAACTGCAGGCAGATTAGAAATTACGCTTAAATCAACTTGCACGTAATCTACTATACCACCGTTACTTCTGATTTCCTGCAAAGTGCTTTCAGCCTCTTGATCTGAAACTATATCTGCAATCATAACAGATGCTCCTGCATCGGCTAACTTTATAGCTATACCTTTTCCTATACCCATTGCACCTCCGGTAACAATGGCTGTTTTACCTGTTAAATCGAATATCTTTTCTATTGATTTTTTCATTGTTCTGTTAAAATTATTGTATCTGAAATTTTCTGCTTTTAGAACTTTATCCTGCAAATGTCCGAAACCTTCGCCTGATAAAGTATTACAAAGAAAGAGGGTATAGTAATGACAAGATATGACTGCAATCACTCTGACAGATGATTCATAACAGGCGACATTAACTAACACCTTTTTTTCATGACAGACGACACACAAGCGTATGACTTTTATCATTTGCGGAAATAAGAACTTTATCAACTTTTGTAAAAATCTTGTTCGAGAAGTCAATGATTAATAATAATGAGCGCCACTTTTTAGAAGGGCCAAAGTCCCGGCTGGATGAATTAAAATTCGTTTTTTCTACTTTTATTGAATTCATTGCCGGATTCAGGAAATTACATTTTGTAGGGCCTTGTGTAACTGTATTTGGTTCGGCCCGTTTCAAAGAAGACAATGAATACTATCAGCAAGCCCGCCAAATGGGCAAGATACTCGTAGATTTAGGTTTTACGGTCATGACAGGCGGAGGACCCGGAATTATGGAAGCAGCTAACAGAGGAGCACAGGAAGCCGGGGGACTATCAATAGGTTGCAACATTGTTCTCGAACATGAGCAACAACCCAATGCGTATCTGGACAAGGTAGTTGAATTTGATTACTTTTTTGTAAGGAAAATTCTGCTTTCCAAATATTCCTATGGATTTATTGTTTTTCCGGGTGGCTTCGGTACAATGGATGAAATGTTTGAAGCAATGACCCTGATTCAAACTGGTAAAATGAAGCGTTTCCCAATCGTTTTATTTGGCACATCCTATTATGCTAATTTAAAAGAGCAAATTGATTATATGGCACAGACTGGTACTATTGATGCAGCAGATTTAAAGCTATTCCTGTTTACTGATTCACTGGAAGATGCTCAGGCTCATATTGAAAGATATTCTATTCAGGATTTTAAATTAATCAAAGCAAAAAGCAAAAAAATGGTGCCGTTTAAATGGCTTTTTGAAAAGTAAATACAGTTTATTTATAAGAGCATGTTTTCTTTCGTCTTTTCAGCTTATCTCATTTAAAATTGATATTGTTTCAATTAGCTTTTCATCTCCAAAACCTGATTTAAGTCAGCGTGTTTACTGCTCTCTATCATTTAGTAGACAGCATAAAATATCCAATTTTGATAAGCTAATAATAAAAAATCATTTAAAATAAAGCACAATGAAAAACATCATTGTTCCTACCGACTTTAGCATTTCAGCTAAATATGCCGCTGAATTTGCTCTTTCTCTTGCCAGATTAATAGGAGGAAGAGTTACATTTTTGCATGTAATTCAACTGATTGCCGATCCTGTTATGGCTATTGCATTACCGGTAACCACTTTGGAAGAAGCAAAAAGAGAAATGAAGAAATTCAAATCAAGTATCCGTTTATCCGATAAAACAAATATAGGTGAGGCAAAAATAATACACGGAGACGTTAGTTCTACCATCATCGAAACAGCCAATGAACTGAAAGCTGATTTCATCGTAATGGGTAATGTAGGCCATTTCAATTTTCTTGATAAATTATTTGGCTCCCAGACTTTAAATGTAGCCAGAGGCGCACGCTGCCCTGTGTGGGTTATTCCGGATACAATAGCCTTAGACCAAATCAAATCTATCATTTATGCAACTGATCTGGCAGGTGATGAAGTGGAACTTATAAATAAAATAATTACTATCTCTGACCTCCTTGAAGCTAAACTGAAAGCAGTTCACGTAGAGAGTGAATTTGAATCAAAGGTTTCTTCTTCAGAAGGAATTATCAACATTATCAAAAAATATCTACCTGCAAACTCTGTTGTTTTTAAGAATATACATAGAGAAGATACTATTAAAGGCCTGGATACTTATATCAAAAACCAGAAACCGGATTTAATGGTGGTAGCACAAGAAAACAAAGGATTTTTTGAAAATCTCTTTCATACAAGTGTCATCAAAAACTTTATTCTTTCTGCCAGAATGCCATTACTGGTTTTGCAAAAGAACATGGAAATCAAAGAAGAAGAACCCTATCTGGGTCGTGTAAAAAATCTTATGGAATTGAAATAGTTATGAAAAAACAAGCGCTGAGTCTAATCTATACCTATGGATTTTGATTATGAGAGACAGCAAATAAGTTTATGATTATTATCATTTCCGGGTATGAAAACTTTAGCAACTTTTGTAAAAATTCATAAGTGACGGATTGAAAAGTTTATAAAACAAAATCTAAAATGGATCAACATTATTATAACGTAGATGTAAACTGGAGTTCTAACCGAAAAGGTGTGATGTGTTCTCCAGAACTAACCAAAGAGGCCGGAACCTGCCTTGAAGTAGCAACACCACCGGAATTTCCAAAAGGGATGCCGGGTATATGGTCTCCCGAACATTTGTTTACAGCGGCAGTGAGTAGCTGTTTGATGACTACTTTTTTATCTATCGCCGAAAACTCAAAACTGAACTTCAAGCACTTCTCTTGTAAGTCAAAAGGTAAATTAGAACAGGTTGAAGGTAAGTTTATCATGAGTGAGATAATTCTTGAACCAACTGTTACAATCATTGAAGAGAAGGATAGAGAAAAAGCTGAACGCATTTTACAGAAATCAGAAGCGGCTTGTTTGATTTCTAATTCTATCAAATCAAAAGTCACAATGATACCTAACATTGAAATAGCTGGGGTGAATTAGACCCAAATTATGCTGTAAATAAAGGGATATTACTAAAGAACTAATATCCCTTACATCCTTCTTCCATCAAATACGACAGCTAAAGTTCTTTTCAAAAGAACCAAAGCCCTGCTGAATAATTTTCCGTGTATCGAACTACTGCTTGAGTTGATTACAATCATATCGATAGCTGCTTGAAGTCAAATAATTAAACATTTTTAATGATTTACTTTGTATCAGTTCAATTACTTGATTCAATTAACATCTAAAGTCATGAAGAATAATTTATGCTTTCAGTACAAATTAGGTGAGAATTTGCAGATTGAAAGAAAAATGCAGCGCAAAATAGGGTTGATGTTTATACTGTCTATATCAGGTTTTTTTGCTTTCGGACAGGTTAGTCAACTTGAAACCAACAAGGGCATTGCAGCGTCTATTGCTCCTTATAATGCAGATATACGACAGGCTATTTTGCAGGTTAGTCAATATCCTGAAATACTTACTCAGATTCAACAAAATCAAAGTCAGGCACAGTTGGCTTTTCAACAAGAAATAAGCGGGTTTAGTCAGAAAAAACAAGCCTGGATTTATACCCTGACGAGATACCCCGATTTAATGCATAACTTAGCCACACTTCCGGAAGGGCTTGACAAGAACGAGGTTTATAAACTGTTACCAAACCAGGACCCGGATTTGCAAAAAGCTGCATGGAAATTATACCGCAACGAAAAAGAAGCACTTGAACAAATAGATAATATTAAGCTTTCTGCACAACAAGATTTTGATAAAGCAATTGGAAAATATAATC
>CALRLS020000330.1:0-6390 GCA_943368815.1 Cyanobium sp. NIES-981 | reverse complement strand
ATAGACTAAAAATACTGCATTGCTGAATATTAATTTTCCGGCATACCAGAAACCTCTGAAAATCGGATCGTCAGCCATATACACAATTTTCCCTCTGCCCATTTCATGCACACCAAAAATTAAAGTATTTTTCATTTTATCTTTGGCTTTTTGACCTACAAATCCCGTTATATAATTGCTGTCTTTGAGATAACCCACATTCCAGCCTTCTTTCATGTATTCAAAATTATAAGGGTCACGGGCAAGGAGGTAATAGCTGCCATCGGTACCGTATCCAAGTGGATGAGTCTTATCCATATCAACTTTATAGATGGCACCTACTACCTGCTCTGAAATGCTTTCACGCTCTCTGCTACCATATGTTTTTAATTCAGGTTTATCTTTGTCTGAACTATCCTTTTTACGTTTTAAATCAAAACCATCTTTATCAGCAAAATATCCTGTTGCTGACTCCATGGCAATTACTTTTCCACCGCCCTGAATCCATTTTTTAAGTGCATCACCATTGCCGAAAATTCTGTCATAGCTACCATCAGCTAAAACCAATACATCTAACTGGTCGAGCGGTACACGGGAAAACGTAGAACCTTCAATCACTGTAACCGGATACTTAATCTGTTGCTCGAAGAAATGCCATACCTCGCCAAAAGCAGTAGGAGATATGCCATCCCCGGAAATAACACCAACACGAGGGTTTTTGAGTACATTAACCGAATTAGAACCAAAGTCATTACCTGCAGTAACCATACCCGAATTGGTAGCAAGTAGATTGATATTGAAGTCTTTGGCATTTGCCTGAATGATTTTATCAAACTCGTCTCCCAATCTTAAATTATTGGTCCGGGTGATAATCATAGAACCCACTTCAAATTTTCTTCCGCCAGATTCAAATGCATTTTCATTGAAACGTACTTTGATACCCTTAGCTAAAATCTGAGATAAGAATTTTACATCTTCAAACGAAGTATAAGAAGCCACATAAGCGTATGGTTTTCCGTCAATGGCCAAAGCAGGTGTTGTAATACTTGATTGAGGATTGCCAACTGATAGTTTTTCTTTGGTGGCAAAAGCCTTTAAGCCATAAGCATAAGGCATGCCCCATGCAGTAATATCATAGGTCAAAGAATCTTCTAATACGGTTTTAGGCTCAAATAGAATCTTGACAAAAGTGCCTTTAGGCTGATGAACACTTACTACTAAGTCGTTAGCCTCTATCTTGAAACTCTCTTCTTTCAGGCTCTGGTAGCCAAAACCGGAGGCAGAAGATTCTTTGCTTGCATAGCCATACTTAATATCCAGTTTATCTAGTAGTCCTGTTAAAGCCTTCACTTTAGCTTCATTGCCATTGCTTTTCAGGACAAACGATTTATAGGTACCTACAGGATTGTTTTTATTACGTTCAAAGAATTTGACAAATTCTTCTACCGTTTTATCTGCTCTTGAAGAGATGGCCTCTAAAGTAGCCATACTGGCTGAGAAATGGTGAGATATACGGTACGAAAGTGTCAAAGTATCTCCATCTTCTTTTGCTATGGCTATACCTGCCCTCCCGCCACCACCTTGCTCATAAGTCATACCGATAGCACCATTGTATGATGGATAAGTATCGCCGTAGCTAGGATAGAGCAAATCGTAGTTTTCTTTAGAGAAATAAAGCCAGTAATTTTTATCAAAGTATTTTTTATTGTATTCGCCAATTGTTTGTTGAAACTCTCTTTGCCATGCCGTCAGGTCTTCATGGTATGGACGAGCTGAAGGCGGGAAATAATAAGGTGTATTTACCCCCATTTCATGAAAATCAGCATGTAGATGAGGCATCCATTGGTTATACATTTTTACTCTCTGCATTGTAATCTCCTGTGTTTGCCATGCCCAGTCACGGTTCGGGTCAAACAGATAGTGGTTAAAACGTCCACCCGGCCATGGCTCATTATGTTCGCTGGCAAATGGAGTAGCATTAAAACCCTGGTTGGATACACGATTATACCATTGTGCATATCTGTCACGTCCATCAGGATTGATACAAGGGTCTAATAATACGACGGTATTTTTTAAGATATTCTGTGTGACAGCATTGCTTTTATTAAGCATCTCATACAATACTTGCATAACTGCTTCTGAACTAACAGCCTCATTGCCATGCACATTATAGCTTAACCAGGCAATAGCAGGTACTTTTGTAGTGGGCTTGCCTTCTAATAAACCAATGCTTTTCAGATTCGAAGTACGTATCTCTTCTAATTTTGAAAGATTTTCAGGTGTTGCTATTGCCACTAGTACAAGCGGGCGACCTTCGAAGGTAGTGCCATAATCAAAAATCTTTACCTGTGTCGGATTCTGGCCCGCTACATAACGGGCATAGTCTACAATGCGGTGATGAAAACTGAATTTTGTTCCTAATTTATAACCAAGAAATTCGTCGGGAGTTTTAGTGGTTTGAGCGCTAGCCCAAATGATGTTGATGAAGAATAAAGTGAAGAAATGGATTTTTTTCATACTTGCGTATTGGATAGGTTTTAATAATTTTCAAAGATAATAAACAGTTTTAGTTAATCTTATTTGATTCCAAATAATCTATTTTGATTTCTAAAGCTTAAGGCAATCAGTTTCTATGATTTCTCGGTTTGAAAATGGCTGTGGAAAAAGTTTTTGAAATTTTTTGACATTTTTTTTGCGGTGATATTGCATTGTAAAATAAAAGCTGTACTTTTGCACCACGATTTACAAACGCAGACGATAAATGGAACCAGCCGGCCCTATCGTCTAGCGGTTAGGACAAGTCCCTTTCACGGATTAAACAGGGGTTCGATTCCCCTTAGGGTCACAATCAAATGCGTAGTAAATTGTAAAAGCCTGATAATTAACTGATTGTCAGGCTTTTGTTTTTTTGTTGAAAATTTTTGAAAAATTGAATTTGAAGAGTAATAAAGGATTGTATCCAGAAAAATATTGCAGACTTTAACAATCAAGAACTCAATTCGATTGATGATTAATAAGGATTCAAATACCTGATATTTAAATTGAATTTTTGATAATAAGCCGGTATTATCTGAAACCCTTCTTTTCTAAAAATATGCCTAGCATCAGGGTTTTTAATATACGACCAATGAAAAGCTTATTAATCTGTTTTCCGCTTTTGAGCAATTCAAAATGAGCTTTTAGCTTCTCTATATTGATAAACCAGGTGAAAGTCTGATTCTGAGCCAGAACGTGTATCCACTCATCAATTTTCAAAAAATCCTGTTGTATCCTGAAATATAAATCTGCCGATTGCTGCCCGGTTCCTGTAGCATTCAAAACTTTATCAGGTAATCTTCCCTGCATCGCCTTTCGGATCAGGGCTTTGTTCTGGCCTTTGGCATTAAAAAAAATCTCATTAGGCACTGATAAGCAAAATTCAAATAAACGAATGTCGGCTGTTGGGTCTCTATAACTAAAGCTATAAAAGCTGCTTATGTCGCTTTTGACCCTGTAACGGCTGGTGACGTCAATCAGCAGCAGTATATTGTGTTGATGATTTGTAAAAATTGAAGAATACATTTCTGAGATTGAGGCCACTTCGTCGTAAATTCCTGATTCGGTTGAAGCCTCAGGATTTACCAGACCTTCGTCGAACTGGAAATCCAATCTTTGCCTGATTCGGCGTTCAGCAACAAATCTACTCACCAAGGGCCGGATTAATTTCTGCTTGAAAAACTCCTTTGGCCTTGCTAAAAAATAGGGGTGCGTGTAAGGCAATAAATAATTGATTCCGGTGTAGGAAAGGGCCCCGTTGCCATTATCTCCGCCAAACAAAACCCCGAAATTCCCGGCATCAACTTTTTCATACAAGGAGGTCATCCAATAAGCGTTACCTGCGCCATGAATGATGTTATCAAAAACCTCAACATATTTTTCAATACCTTCTATGGGCGATATCTCCGCTGCATCAAATTTTATTGATACGATATTCGGCTTTGCGCCGGCATTTGCATCAATGTAGGGGGTTTCGTCAAAGAATTTATATTTTGTGGCAGGTGGTAATTTATTAATAAACTGCGGCACATGGCTAAACGAAGTAAGTTTTTCATTGCCCAGCAGTTCAGCAGCCATATTGCTGACAGTACCTGAATCAAAACCTCCGCTTAGCATAGAGGCGAAGGGTTTATTGCCTCTTAGACGGCTGCGCACTGCTTCTTTAATTATTTCAAAAAATTCTTCGGCATAATCGTCCTGATTTGTATAATTTCTTAACCTTATGTTTTCAGGAAACCAGTATTTCTCAAAAGCCAATTGCCTGTTTTTAACGGTAAGGGTATGGCCAGCTGATATTTTATAGATTTTTCTGAAAATGGTATCATGTATATCGGCATGATTTACCTGGCATAGGCGGCCTATAATAAATTTAGGATTGGGTGCTGAGGCTGCCAGAGGAATCAAATGCTTGATGGATGATGAGAAGGCGAAAGTGGAATCGTCCTGATAGACAAACAAAGAAGTGAATCCATGTTGGTCTCTTGCCAGAAAGATTTCACGGGTTTCGGTATCGTAGTTTACAAATGCCCAGTCGCCAATCAATTTATTGACACATGCTTTTGACCATTTTTTATAAGCTTCATGAATCAGCACAGCATCTAAGCATGACATTGGCAGATTTAATAACTGGCAAAGTTCTGAACGATTATCAATGCGGCCCTCTGATACAAAAAGGTTTGTACCAGAATAATTCAGAAATGGTGTTTCTTCGGTATCAGCATAGCCAAATTCTGCAAACCCACAGGAAGCCTTTGTATAAGTCCGGCGGTTGAGTGAGGGTTGTAATTGAAAGAACAAGGCTGCTTTTTGAATGGCAGGATCAGGCTTATTGTCTACTATTCCTAGAATCATGATTAACTAATTATTGATTGTGTGCCTGATTTTCGTGTTCGAATATGCATAAAGAATTCTACTGATAATATTTCAGATATAAAATATACCTGAAATATTATCTTTAATGTGGTCAATTATAGGATTGATGTTTACCCGTGCTTGCCCTTCTACTATATTGTTGAAGGTTTTAAAAGTACGACGTAGTTTTAGCAATACCACCTTTTTGTTTTCTTCATGAAGGTGCCGAACTTCCAGATCCGTCCGATGCTGTAGCTACATTTAATCCAATTGAAATGACTCCCAATTGAGGCTTTACCCATTCTTTTTTTTGTTTTTCTTGTGGTTCTGCAGCAGGCTGCTCGGTAGGAGTTTGGTTCATTCTGATAGTGTTAGGTATTATTAAATGCGTTTGACTTTGTATAGAATTAATACTTTTCGGGAAAGGAGTATCTTTCTTCTATTGAAGTGAAATTTAGAGTATTTGCCAGTTTAATTTTATTATTTTCGGTACTAATAAAGTAATTTAAAAACTGGTATTAGCATAATTATTTAAAGTAATCTAGTTGTTCAATTTTGAATAATTTTACTATTAAAAAAATATACCGTAGGAATCAGGTCTGCACTACATAAGGATTGTCTGATTATTCCTCCGGTTTAATAGGGTAAAGGCCTTTAACTGCAATAATAAAAGAAATAAAAATGTAAGGAGGCGAGGTCGCTACTGTCAAAGGTTCCTTGCTTGTTTTTATTTTTTTTGTATTATCAGCTTTAGTTTCCAGCATGTGAAAATACAAATCTTCACTGGGAATAGTTATGGATTCCTGCCAGCTCTTAATAGCTGAATGATAATTAGGAAACGCATCCCCCCTGACCTATGCATCCAGGAGCGCGTCCGCGCAAACCAGGTAATGCAAAAATTTTCCTTAGACCATCTTTTATAGGCTTCGTATATCAGAAAGGAATCAGACCCGGACAATGACAAGCTTAAGTTCGAACAAAGTTCGATGCGATTATCAATTCTACCCTCTGATATAAAGAGTAAAGTATTTGAATGGTCAATAAAAGACTCTTGTTCGTCATCTGAACTGCCAAATTGGGCAGATTCGCAGGAAATGCATCTGAATTTATGAGGCTTAGTGGAAGGTTGTACCTGAAAAATGAGCTTGCTTTTTTATTGACAAACTCATTCCGTTTTCCTACAATTCCAAAAATCATGAGGCACTGGCAGTTGCATCTGTTCCAGATGCATCACCGGTATCAATTGGAATGCTTTTCATTCGGGGCTTCACCCATTGTTTTTTCTGAATTTCTTCAGATAATGAGTCTTGTTGATTTACAGTTGTCTCGTTCATAAGATTGGTTTTGAACTTATATAAATGGTTTGGGGGGGTAAATTCCTTTAATTGCAATGATGAAATTGATAACTGTGAAAGGAGGCATATAGGGTACATCTATCCATTTTTTATTGGGATTCGAGAGCATTTCGGTTCGTAGTTTGAAATCTACTGTTTTTTCGTTCAGATAATTATTTTGCGAAATACC
>CALRLS020000329.1:0-6390 GCA_943368815.1 Cyanobium sp. NIES-981 | reverse complement strand
TGGCTGTAATGTCGCCAATACCTGGAATTGATAGTAGTAAAGTATAACTTGTTTGTAAAGTGCTATCAGACTTAATGAGTACTTTTATGAGTTTTTCTATAGTAACTATTGACTTTTCTAAACCTTCAATAGCTGTTTTGTAAACTCCTTCGAGTGCTTTTTGTACTGTTTTCTGGTTAATATCTTTAAGTTCTTTCAAATATGTTTGGTTCGCATTTTTCTGGCTTAATAACCTTTTTCTTGAAGTCTGAAGATCTTTCAATTGCATCAGTTTTGGATTCAATGGCTGACTCATTTTAAGTTCATCTGACTCTTTGAAGGCATATTTGCATAATCTTATGGCATCAATTTCATCATTCTTGCCTCTGGCGATACCAAAACTCCATTTGATGTGAGCAGCATTGCCAATATGCAGTTGCAAATTAATCTTGTTGCAAAATGCCCAAAGTAAACGATGATAGATTCCTGTATTTTCGATGACAAGTACTGTGTCTTTATCAAAACTTACTTTATTACTTTTGAGCCATTTTTGAAAAGACTTTAAGCCAAGTTCGGTATTCTCAAATTGAGCCGATTCTATTCCTTGCTTCTGATGATTAACAACTGTCATCAGAGCTGCATCAAAAAATGGCTTCGATACATCTATGCCGATAAAATGCCTAACATTGCTTTGCATACTTTTTATGATAAATTTGTGATAAACTAACCAATTTTAACCCATCGACCCAGTCCTTAATAATGAGTAATTAGCTCTAATTGTTATATGGTCACTAAGGGAAAAATATCGGTGGCGGATTTAATCGCCGCATAGGTAATTAGCCTTGGCGTACGGATAATGTGTCGCCACCGATGGGTTAGTTCTTAATGTAAAGGTCTTACTTATCCACATTTCAACAAAAGAAAAAGTAGCAAAAAGAAAACTATACAGTAATAACAGTTTTATTATAAATAACTAAAGTACAAATCTAAAGGGCATACCTTTCAGCCAATTACAATCACGGCAAAAAAAACACCTTAATAGGTGGTCTCAGGTATGAATATACTACTAATAATCTGGGCTCAAACAAGCAAAAGAACATTGTTGACCGCAAGTATGGTTATCTGTTTCCCACCATTTACTGGAATCACAAAATCAATAATGACCAATCATTTAACCTGAGTTATAATAAACGCATTAACAGACCTAATTTCAATGATCTGGCTCCGTTTGTCCTCTTCATGGACCCCAATACATTCGTTTCCGGCAATTCTGCTCTGCAGCCGGCCATTGCCGATAATGTGAGTCTGGGATATAATCTAAAAATGGTGAGTTTCGCACTTAACTACGCCTATCAGAAGTACACCATTGGCGATTTTCAGCTGGAAATAGATGTAGAAAACAATAAGGTGTTTTATCTGGCTCAAAACCTGAAATACTCTGAATCCGTTTTTCTTACAGCCTCTTTTCCAACCAAAATAGCTAAATGGTGGAATGGACAGATTAACCTGAGCGGTGCCCGGAATCACTCTGTGGCAGATGTAGTTCAGAATGGAGTTTCTGTCAGTACATTTACCTATAACTTATCTGGTTTTCAAAGCTTTAAGATTTCAGATCGGATCAGCATGGAATTAAGCGGCTTTTATCAATCCAGATCATTAGATGGGATTGCGGTTTTGAAGCCACTGGGTCAGCTGAATTATGGGGCATCCTGGACCTTCCCAAAATCAAACGCGAGCCTCAAATTCGGTATTGACAATATGCTCTCTACCATGAAATTCATAAAGGTTAATAATGATGACCAATTGGGCTACAGAAGCACTGCAACGCTTGATATGGTAAAGAGAATCATGAAGCTTACATACAGCCAAAGTTTTGGTAATTCTAAACTAAAGGCAAGCAGAAATAGAACTACGGCCTCTGAAACAGAGCGGCAGCGGGTAAACCGCTGATTTACCCTTGCGACTGGTCATTATGGCAACGTGACCAGTCGCTTTATAAATCAGATAATCAGTTAATAATATTCAGGCTATTTGTCTTTTTGTATTTTTCTGAGGACAATTGCTTTTTGAATGCTTTTATAGTTTTTATGGGACCTTCGTCTAAACTAAGATTAACCAGCCATGCAGGTATATTTCCACCCGGGTCTGAACTGAACGTATACACTCCATAAATGATATTGTTTTTAGGAGTAAAGGTCCATTTCGAGTTGAAATTTTTAATTCGCACCATATTTTTATTCTCCGGCAAGACCAAAGGTTTGGCATACGAGATAGATGTAACTACTTTAGTCTGCGGATCCTGCTGAATAATGCTATGAATAACTATATCTCTATCGTCAAGTGGAAACGGGAAATCAATTCTATTATAATATTCCATTTCAAAATCGCTGAATTCTTTTACTGTGTAAGAGTTCGCTGCCTTATATACCCATTGTGCATAAGCCTTTACATCTTTTAGGCCTTCAACAATGGCACTCAAATTACTGGTAAAAGTAGTCTGGATTCTTACTTCATTTAAGTTGCTATTTTCAATACTTCTGAAATATACTTTTATCCCATTGGTCTCTTTTACAAATCTCCAGGGGTTTTCTTGTGAAAATAAATCTGATGTAGTAAAAGCTAGTATGTAAATACACAATAAAGTCTTATTCATAACCTCACTTTTTATAATTGAATAACCGATTTATTAAAAAATTAGAGGAAATCAATCCTGGTACTTTAGAAGGAGAATTTTTAGATTTTTCTTCGCCTCTATATTTTCCTAAAGGCATTAAAATCAGGTTCTTAATATTGGAGTTTTCCTCTACCGCCATGTGTGTATCTACGCCAAAAACAGTCTCCTGTGCATCAAGCTCTCTGAATGTGCCAAAGAGTCTATCCCAGATACTGAGCACATCTCCGTAATTGCTGTCTGTATAAGGCAATAGGTAATGATGATGCACATGATGCAGGTTGGGAGTGATAAAAACCCATCCGAATATTTTGTCGATTTTCTTGGGCAACCGAAAGTTTGAATGCGCAAATACATTGGAGACAATCTGAATAAATTGGCGAAAAATCAAAACCCAGAATAAAGTACCTGTCAGAAATACCCAGATTACTAAAAAAGACAAGCGGATAAATGTTTCACCCGGATGCTCCCGCAGGGTTGTTGAAACATCAACTACGCTGTCACTATGATGAACCAGATGAAATTTCCAGAGCGTTTTTACATGATGCATCAGTACGTGGTAAACGTATTCGCAGAAATCCAGTACAAAAAAAGTAAGAAGAAATAAAAGAAACTGATTATTGATTGTGGGTAGCCAATGCATCAAACCAAAATGATATGTTTTATTAAAGTCTATGGTATTTAATAAAACGAAGCCCAAGAATAATTGAATCGGAATGGCAGGGAGCGCAAAAAAGGCATTGGTCAGTGCATGTTTCCACTTTCGGTAATTGAGGGTAAAGCCTGAAAAGTTTTCGATATTCCAGAAGAGGAACATACTGCTGGTCAGTATCAACACTCTGTGCCAATCGGGGGCAGTTGAAAAATAATTAATTAAAGCATTCATGATTCTACTCACTCAGGGTTTATAAATTATTTAAAAAGGTGTGATAAAAAGGTAGATGGTAAGCACCAAACTACCTTTCAGATTAACTAAATGAATACAGAAACCTGTATTAGAACTTTTCGGACAGTTGTAATCTTCTGTTGTGATTCATTCAGGAAATACAATTCTAGGCATTGAAATAGAATTTTCATGAAAATCCGGGTTTAACAAATATGGGGTTCAGGTTGTATTATGCATGAGCAAATGCTCTTTGATTGAGATAGGTTTGTATATCTTTAATAGTTTGAAATTCGCTCAGTTCTGTATCAGAGATTTGTAAAGCAAAAACAGATTCAATTCTCAACATTAAATCTGTCAGGTCCAAAGAATCTAATCCAAGGTCTTTGATCAGGTGTGCCGAATCGGTCAAAGCTGTGGGTAAAATGCCCATTTCTTCAAAACAGCGATGCAGTTTTTTGATAGTGTCTTCCATTCTTTATTCTGGTTTATATTATACATCAGTTTACCCGATGAAACTCCATGTTTTTACCGAGTAACACAATACCCCAATAACCTCTTACAATAAGCGTATCGGGAGTTTTTAATCTTACAACCGAGCTATATTTTCTACCTGTATTGGGGTCGTAGATTGTTCCATTATTCCACTCACCATATTGTTTATACGTAAGATTTTCTACTACCTTCATGCCAAGCCATTTTCTGTCTCGTAATTTGGGATCAGGATTTTCAGTATCTTTAAAAGAATTCATATCAGGTGTTTTAGGATCGCACCAGAACCAGACAACCTTGCCAAAATAATGAGCATTTCTCTCGAATATTTCTACTTTTAAGTCTTTGTCTGCCGAAAGCCAGACTCCAATAATTTTATTGGCTTGTAAATCATTGGGCTTTGCATGAGTAGCGTACATATTTAAAAGCAAAAGGCTACTATAGAATAGCGTCTTCATGTGTATTATCTTTTATAATGTCGTCAGATAAAAAACTATGTCAGTTACTTATTCATACTTATCAGGTGCTTTTCTAACCGGGAATTTTATATGAAAGATAGCTTCAATGTATTCAAGCATATCATTAATCTGCTGACCACTCAGCCCAAAATCCGTTCTGAAATTCTTAGCAAGTGTTGGCTCTGTTGGAGGTATCAGGAAATTTTTATGAAAGTGCTATGTCAAAAAAATACATATTTGTTTTCATAACAGCCTCACATTCAGAAGCATTAAAGATGGTCTTAGTTAATTCTCTTTTACTTCTTTTTTCTTGAGGATATTATAATCAAACAGACCGACTTTTATTCCTGCATTCATTGAAAAACCACTTATCTGGCTACTGGTAGGAATCAAAAGCGGATTGGTGGAGGTGGTTTTGCTTTTTCCGCCTGCTATACGATAACTGGCTCCGAGAAACACTTTTGCATACTTAAATACATTCATTTCCAGATTGATACCCGGTTGAATCATAAAAAACAGATTATCGTCCTTATCACCCCGTCTGCCCGATTCACCGTGCATCCCTTCGCCTTTCATGCCTTTTTCGCCAAACAAATCCCAATCACTTCTTTTTCTTCCTGCTGAATCAATTCTGGCCATGCCAGCACCAATAATTAACGGAAAAGAAACATGAATCAATGAATTGGGTTTAACGGTATATTCCAACTTTAATCCGCCAAACGCCGCATCAAAATTATAGGCTTTTGTTGAGCTCAATAGCGTAGGAGCATAGCCTTCAAAGGTTGAATAAGCCACACCGCCGATACCCCATGTCTTATTAATCTGCAACATGGCAGAAACACCACCCATAGGAGTGAAACCACCCGCCAAACCTCCATAATGTACTTCAGGGGCTACATAAAGGCCCAAATATTTAATTTTCTTAAGGGGCTTCCATTCTTTTTTGCCGAACAAAGTTTTAGTCTCGTTGATGTCTTGTGCATAAATACTTGTAACCATACACAACAGGACAAACAGCATGCCCATTCGCTTTTTTGATTGCATCATTTTACTGGTTTAGATTAATTTTCCTTACTATTTAACTTTACACCAATGGTTAGTAAAACCGTTGCCTCTTTCATAAAATTTTAATTTAAAATTTCAGTTTTAAGCCCGTAAATATGCCGAATCTGTTAATGGCTGGGTTATCATTATGTGTGAGCCGCCAGACGGCATCTACTGTAAACACATGAAAGATATTTTCTATACCAACGCCAGCCTCTACAAATGGCACACGTCCTGTACCGGTTCTTATCTGATTCTGGATATTATAAGTTTTATTAGCCACAGACATATCTCCCCAATACATATTGGCAGTAATTCTCTCTCGCCAGTCAAGTTTATTGAGCAGCGGTATTTTATCAAAAATCAATCCTCCCAGCGAATAACGGGTTAGTAAACTTACGTACCTGTCATCAGCAAATTCATAGGGGTTCATTGTATTGAAAGCATAACTGCTTAAAAAATAAGATTCGTTTCCCCGGGGTACATGCATTAAAATATAGGGAACCGTGCCAAAGGTTTTGCCCACACTGAAATTATAATAGAGATTCCCTTTCGGCGGTAATTTGAAAGTCTGCATAATACCTATATCTGCCTTGTGGTAATTGAAAAATGTTTTGGCAGTTGTTTTAAAACCAAGCGTATACCTAAAATGCAAGACCGGGACAGGGGTGCTTAAATGAATTTTATCAAAATTGAGAATGGTTGTACGTTCATTGTGTGCATATCTGAAATCAATACTGGCTTCGGTGGTATAGAGTTGATGAAGCTTATCTATGAGTTGAGGATTTTTGTCTCCATCATTTTTTTGGTAGACAAAGGCAAAAACAGGGTCAAATGATTTATAAGCTACCGCCGCTTTCATT
>CALRLS020000328.1:0-6398 GCA_943368815.1 Cyanobium sp. NIES-981 | reverse complement strand
ATAATCTTCATAAGAGCGTATGTCCACGAAATGATGGTCTTTGCCAAAGCGGGTATCGGCGGCCTGGTCAACCAGTTTTTGCCTCCATTCAGCCTGTACCTGTGCCGAACGGGCAATCCATTTTCGTTGTTGTGCGGCCATGTATGCCGCCAGAGGTTTACTTAGTATTGAACGTATTCCCATAATAGAGGCAAATATAGGATTTTATACGTATTTGTTTAAAAGCCTTGATTTGTTTGTTTGTCAGAGTCAGTTTTTCATGCCTGTTTTCAAAGTTTCTCAAACATAATGAAAGCGCATTTTGTTAATAGATTTATGCAAAATTATAATCAAAATATAAGCATTACCTGACTGTCCGGATTATTTACAAAAATTAATTTCTTTTAAAAATTCAAAAAAAACCTCTAAAAATAAAACAGGGGCTGATTCCGTTGAATTTATTTATACTATTCGACCAATTAAAAAGTAAAAAATTTATTTTTGAGAAAACATTGCAAATAATAGTTGTAAATTTGCGGGCAAATTTAAAAAACTCATTAACTCATAAAAGCTCGATATGGCTGGATTGTTTAACTTTCTCACGAGTGACATCGCGATTGACCTGGGTACGGCAAATACCCTTATTATCTACAAAGATCAGATTGTAGTAGATGAACCTTCTATTATTGCTTTGGACAAAATTACTGGAAAAGTGTTGGCTATTGGACACAAAGCAATGCAGATGCATGAAAAAACGAATGAAAATATAAAAACTATCCGCCCTTTAAAAGATGGTGTAATTGCCGACTTTACAGCTGCCGAATTAATGATTCGCGGGATGATTAAAATGATTGAAACCGGACGTAACTGGTTTTTCTCACCATCACACCGCATGGTAGTTTGTATTCCGTCTGGTATTACTGAGGTCGAGAAACGTGCTGTAAAAGATTCGTGTGAACACGCCGGAGCAAAAGAAGTATATATGGTGCATGAGCCTATTGCAGCGGCGATTGGAATTGGTATTGATATTGAACAACCTAACGGTTCGATGATTGCGGATATTGGTGGTGGTACCACAGAGATTGCCGTTATTGCACTATCTGGCATTGTGTGTGAAGCGTCAATCCGTATTGCGGGAGACTTGTTTACAAGAGATATTGTTGATTACATGCGTCGTGAGCATAATCTGTTGATTGGTGAGCGCTCAGCAGAGTTCATCAAGATTCAGGTTGGCGCTGCCTTACCTGATTTGGATAATCCTCCGGCCGATATTGAAATCCGTGGCCGTGATTTAATGACGGGTATTCCGAAAGAGATTAAAGTTACTTATAGCGAAATCGCCTACGCACTCGATAAGTCAATTTCTAAAATTGAAGAGGCTATCATGCGTGCCCTTGAAATGTCGCCGCCTGAACTTTCAGCCGATATTTACGAAAATGGTATTTATCTGACTGGTGGTGGTGCATTATTACATGGCCTGGACAAGCGTCTGGCTATCAAAACAAAACTTCCGATTCATGTTGCTGATGATCCACTTCGTGCTGTGGTACGCGGTACAGGCGAGGTGCTGAAAAACATTGAAAAATATAGAGCTGTTATAGTTCAGTAGATTTAATAAGCTTCAAACTACAAACTACATTTGTACTGGTACAAATGTAGTTTGTAGTTTCAATACAAAAAGACTTATGTCGCAACTCTTCCGTTTAATATTTCGGATACGAAATTTCCTGTTGTTTCTAATTTTAGAATTGATTAGTTTCTGGTTAATAGTGAAGAACGACTATTACTGGGACGTATCGTTTTTTAATACTTCCAACTACTACGCTGCTAAAACCCTCGAAGCTTCCAACTACGTGAAGAGTTACATGAACTTAGGTAATGTAAACGACCAGTTGGTAAAAGAAAATGCAGACCTTAAAAAATCAGTGATTGCCATGCAACAGCTAAAAGGCCGGCAGGGAGATTATTATAAAGTCGATTCAGCTTTTGCTCAAAGATTTGAATTTAAGGTTGCCAAAGTGGTTAACAATACGGTTAATTTATCGAAAAATTATCTTACGATTGATAAAGGTAAATTAGACGGTATAGAACCCGGCATGGGGGTAATCTGTCCGCAAGGAGTAGTAGGGCAGGTGATGCAATGTTCTGACCATTTCTCTCGTGTGTATTCAATTCTTCATTCCGAATTTAATGTTTCGAGTGAAGTGAACAATAAGTCGTTAAGAGCGAAGAGTGAAAAGGCTTTGGGAATTGCCAAGTGGGGTGGACTGAACCCAAGGGTCATTGACCTGTTGACTATCGACCGCTTCAAGCCGATTAAGCAAGGCGACTCAGTAATGACTTCTGAGCAAAACGTTATTTTCCCGTCAGGAACAATGGTTGGTAGAATACGTAAGCTAGGTGCCAAACAAGACCAGGCTTTTTTTGATATTGAAGTTGAGTTAGCAACTGATTTTCAGAACATCTCTTACGTATATGTTGTGAACAATAAGTTGAAAAACGAACAGGAAAAACTGGAAGAAACTACCAAACCTGAAATTAAGAAATAAGATTTTAGACAAACCATAGAATGAATAGCCACTATACATTCTATGCCAATTATACCCCGGACTTTAGATGAATTCGCAAACAGTCATAAGGCTAGTAATTACTTTTTTTATTTATCTAATATTACAGATTGTGGTGCTTCGCAATTTTGTATTTTTTGATGTGGCTTTTTGCTTCGTATACATTGCCTGTATCTTATTGCTGCCTGATGAGATTCCACCTGTGTGGGTAATCCTGATAAGCTTCCTGACGGGCTTGCTCGTTGATATTTTCTATAATACTGCGGGTGTGCATGCCTCGGCCAGTGTGCTGGTAGGTTACCTGAGAGGCTATGTTATAAAATTCCTTTTTCCGACAAAAGGTATTGAGAACGAAATCGTTATATCTCTGAAAGACATGGGTGCCGAACGATTTGTGCGTTATGTTGCGATTCTGACGCTGATACATCATTCGACCTTATTTTTTGTAGAAGCGGGTGGCTTTGATTTCTTTCTGATTACGATTCTGAAAATCATTTGCAGTGTAGTTTTCACTTCATTTATGATTATTATTCTTCAATACGTAAGAGGGAATTGAGGGTGCCGTTTAAACAAGCTCTCATTATAGTGACGATTTTTTGAATCGTGTAAGATTTATTTTAGTACTTATTTAGCGGTTTTTAAAAATGCGTTTGTATTTATATTTTTCTCTTTTCTTCTGTTTTCTTTTCAATTTTTCATGCCAGACAAAAACCGATTCTGCCAACACCTCAGGGACTGTTGTAGACAGCGTTAAGTTAAAACGAAAAGAGGCTAAAATCAGAAAAGATATTAAAGCTGACATAAAGGCGGCTTTGATAGAAGAAGTAATGCAGAAGAAACTGGCGCAAGGCTTTAATGGCAATGTGTTGATAGCGCAGAAAGATGTGATTGTCTATCAAAAAGCCTTTGGTTATGCCAATTTTAAAGATACAATCCGCAATGTTCTCTCGTCTAAATTTCAGCTGGCCTCATTATCTAAAACCTTCACGGCAGTTGCAATAATGAAACTGACCGAACAGGGAAAGCTGGGCTTAGATAATACAGTAAAAGATTATTTTCCTGATTTTCCGTACAATGGCGTAACCATCAGGAGTTTGCTTTGCCACCGTTCAGGTTTGCCTTTCTATCAATATACATTCGACAAAGCGGTAAGAGAAGCGAAGGTATACCCTACTAATAAGGAAATGATGCATTGGTTCGCTACCACACAACCAGTTCCTCCTGTATTCAACCTGCCGGACCACTTCTTTAGTTATAATAATACCAATTATGCAATTTTGGCAGCTTTAGTTGAAAAAGCTTCAGGAAAATCATTTGATACTTATATGCGAGAGAATATTTTTATGCCTGCGGGTATGAAAAACTCTTTCATTTCTACAACGAAAAATGATTCTATCAATATCAACCGTACTTACGGGTATCAGTTTGGCCAACGCTTAGCGAAGGATTATTATGATGATATTACAGGCGATAAGGGTGTGTATTCGACCGTAGAAGATTTATTGAAATGGTATGTAGCGCTGAAAGACAATAAGCTTATCACGAAAGAGTCATTCAAAGAAATGATTTTGCCTCGCAGCTTTGAACACCCCGGCCTGCGTAATTATGGTTATGGATTCAGGCTATGGGTTAATGCCAAACAACAAACCGATTACATTTATCATACTGGCTGGTGGAAAGGCTATAATACTATCATGTTTTTCGACCCCCGTGAAGACTTTGTGATTATTCTGCTAAGCAACCGATACAACCGCTCGGTTTATAATATCAAAGAGATTGTCGATATTATGCATGGCGGTAAACAATCAAGTGTTGAAGAAAATATTCTTGATGAGTAAGACCATACTTAAACATTATTATCTACCCTTTTCGGTAAGAATAATAATATTTAAATCTACTCTAGAACTTTTTTAGCTCATAGCGGGTATTATTTTAACAGAGTCAACTCTCAAAAACAAAATTATGAGCTATAAGCATATTGCCGATGATGCTATTGCATACGTAAAAAAGAATAAATCCACCGCTAATCAGATTTCTTATCTACGGCTTTTTCTGGCCATTATTGAAGCATACATTCTGTTTATTATTATCAGAGACGGGGCAACCGATTGGATGATTATTATTGCCCTAGCTGTTTTAGCTGCTTTCCTGTTTTTTGTAAATTACCATCAGAAAATTATAGAGAAGATTCAATATCATGAGTCGATGCTACAGGTTTGTGAGAAGGAAATGCTGGCCGAAGAGGGTATTTATGACCAGTTCGGAAACGGCAGTGAGTATGAAGATAAAACGCACTTTTTTTCTTTCGATTTAGATATTTTTGGCAAGCATTCCATTTTTCAATTGCTTAACAGAAGCATTACCAGATCGGGGAGTGATGCTCTGGCTCACCAATTAAAATTTCCTTTTCTGACAAAAGAGGCGATTGAAGCAAGACAAGCAGCTATTGAGGAGTTAAGCAATAAAATAGATTGGCGGGTGAATTTTTTAGCAACCGGGAATCTATTAGAAAAGGATGAAAATAAATATCAGGAACTGATAATCTGGCTCAAAGGCGAAAACCTTGATTTATTAGGTAAACTCAGATTCCTGTTATGGTTAGTACCCGCTGTTAATACCATTATATTAGGCTTATGGATTTTTGATATAATTTCTTTCAAAGTATGGTTATTGACATTAATTCTGCAGTCGGCTTTTTCATTTGTCAACGTGAAAAAATTGAATGCTTTGTATCAGAAAATCAGCAAGAACACGCCGAATCTGCAAAGGTATAGCCAATTGTTTCAACTCATAGAAAAGGAGGAGTTTGTGGCCCCAATGCTGAAAGAATGGAAAGAGTCTCTTTCCAGACCTTCATATATTTCTATTGCCATTCAGAAACTGGCTACTATCACGGCCTACTTTGCTATCAGAAACAGTTTCTTTGCTCCCATTCTGAACGCTTTTTTCTTATGGGACTACCAATGTGCGCATCGCTTCGAAATATGGAAAAGACAATATAGTGAATCCTTATTGCAAGCCTTTACAATATTGCATGAGTGGGAAGTACTGGTAAGTATTGCTTCTTATAATTTTGCTAATCCTGCTTACACTGTTCCTCTGGTTTCTGATGGTGTTATTCTTGATGCTACCCAGTTAGGACATCCATTGCTCAAAAAAACCAAGAGTGTAAATAATGATTTCAGGATTAATAAAGGTGAGCAGCTATTTATTGTAACCGGGGCAAATATGGCCGGGAAAAGTACTTTTTTGCGGGCTGTTGGTTCAAACTATGTATTGGCAATGCTTGGGGCAAGGGTGCGTGCTGAAAGGTTTGTATTCAAACCGATTCAGGTCTATACCTGTATGCGCATTACTGACTCAATAGATGAAGGGGAATCATATTTTCATGCCGAACTATTGCGTTTGCAGCATGTAGTAAAGATGCTTGAAACTGGCAAAGAGATATTTGTGATTCTGGATGAGTTACTTAAAGGCACTAATTCTAAGGATAAACTACATGGTTCAGAATTGTTTCTTGAAAAACTGGTTCAATATAAAACAGCCTTTGGTATGATTGCTACTCATGATCTGGACCTGACAAATATGGCTGCAAAATACCCTGAGAAAATTAAGAATATCTGCTTTGAAATTATAATCAAAGGCGATAGAATGACTTTTGATTATAAATTACGACCTGGTGTGACTCAAAATATGAATGCGCTGTTTCTGATGAAGCAAATGGGAATTGTGTAGCACAGAACTATAATGAAAAACCCTTTGTAAAAACTTAGTGTTTACAAAGGGTTTTTGCTTTTTTTCTAAACAGACTATCTCGCATTAACCAAGACATTGATTTTGCCTGAATCACCA
>CALRLS020000327.1:0-6451 GCA_943368815.1 Cyanobium sp. NIES-981 | reverse complement strand
TTCGCTTAAGGCTACCGCAATTGCCGCAGGACTGCAATCCGGCATAAAAGTGCGATAGTGTAAGGGATATTTTAAGGGATAGGGGTGTGGAGATGGGGGAGCCATCTGGTGCCCTGCATGAATGGTGGCAAGTCCCGTTTTTTGCCTTTGAGTCTCAGGCACATTCAGGTCTTTTTCAAGCGGAGGTAATGGCTTGTTACCTACATACATAGCCCCATACATAATATAGCCATGCCCCGGATACGTACATACATAAGGGTAGATGCCCTCTTTATTAACAAGGAAAGTGATACTTTCCAATTTGCCCGGTTCCAGAATTTTAGTATGAGCTATTATCAAAGGAGAGTTAGGTATATAATCCATTTTAGCTCCTTTCTCTGCCAGTTTCAATGCTTCATCTACTACTTTAATACGCGAATTTGGCTGTGTAACCACCAGATTATGCGCCATGTCATCGTGGTTATCCAAAGTGATAGTAACACGGGTATTTGGCCGGACGGAGAACCGTGGCAGGTCAAATTGCAAACCTCCTAAAACTTTGATAATGATAGTAGTATCTTGTTGGGCGGACAGGGGGTGGTAGAGAGAAAGAAATAAAACAATTAAACAGACTATACGCTGCTTAATAAAACGAGCATGTATGAACATAGTGTTTCTTAGGGTGAATGAGTATTCAAAAATAGGCACTAATCATTAAATTTTCTTATATTTACCTGTCTTATATTTATACTATTCTTACCAAATTTCTATGAAAGTCCGCTACAAAGTCCTTTCCGGTCTATTTCTCCTTTCAATTATTACCTATCTCGACAGAGTTTGCATGAATGTGGTAAGTAAGTATGTAAAGACAGATCTGGGTTTGGACAATGCATCTTTTGGATATATTCTGGGGGCTTTCTCTCTGTCGTATGCACTTTTTGAATTACCAACCGGAATCCTGGGAGATAAAATTGGCCCTCGAAAAGTACTCACAAGAGTGGTGTTATGGTGGTCAGGCTTTACAGCATTAACCGGAACTGCTTTTAGTTATTCTTATTTATTAATCGTTCGCTTTTTGTTTGGTGCAGGTGAAGCCGGAGCCTTTCCTAATGCTTCAATTGTTATATCCCGTTGGTTTCCATCGGTAGAAGTGGGTAGAGCGCAATCGGTTATCTGGGCTGCCGGACGCCTGGGTGGAGCATTAACGCCTCTTCTGGTGCTTCCTTTAGTACATGTAGCAGGGTGGCGTATGGCGTTTTTTATCTTAGGTGTAGTAGGAGCAATCTGGGCAGTTGCCTGGTATTTCTGGTTCCGTGATACGCCTGCAGAAATGAGAAGAATTACTCAGAAAGAAGTTGATGAAATAGAACTGACCAGAAAAAAATCAGTATCCGACCATCATATCGACTGGCGGGTTGTGATTAAAAATCCTAATGTATGGATATTGATGCTGATGTGTCATTTGTTTTTTTATGCCTCATATTTCTTTACGAACTGGTCGTCAACTTATTTTCAGGAAGGACGACACATGAGTGAAGAACAGGCTAAAAACTTTGTCTCCCTGTCTTATTTTTTAGGTGCGATCGGCTGTCTGGTAGGGGGGTTTGCCAGTGATTTACTAACCAAAAAATATGGTTTAAAAATAGGACGAAGGGTGGTAGGCGTATTAGGCCTGGGTAGTTCCAGTATTTGCTTTCTGGCCTCAGGCTTAACTACCAACAATGAATTAGCAGGCTATCTTTTAGCCTTATGTGTTTTATTAAAGGATTTTACTCTGCCTGTTGCTTTTGCGGTATGTGTTGACATAGGTAAGCAGTATTCAGGCACAGTTGCAGGTGCCATGAATTTTGCCGGACAATTGGGCGGGTTTTTCATAACCATTATTTTTGGTATCATTGTACAGAACACGGGTAATTTCAATTATCCATTGTTCCTGATAGCAGGCTGTTTAATAGTGGCCTCGATATTGTGGTTCTGGATTGATCCAACTAAGAATCTTGTAGTTGAAAAGGAAAACTAAAAATCTCCATATTCTTTTTCCAGAATAGTCTGAATCTCAGCAATATCATTTTTGCTGGTTAAGTCAGGCAATACATCAGCTATCGGGATTGTGAAGATACTTTTGGGTATTTCATTAGCCCAAAGTCTTACTGTAACCGGTATTTCTTTTTCATTTCTGGTAGGATGGAGGGGTGTTTTTTCAAGAAATGTTTTAAGTGCGGATGCAGTAAAGGCAAAGATATTCCAGCTAATGCCAATCCGTGGCATCGTACGAACGATTTCTTCCCATTCTGCATCATTTGGTTTTTCAAGTAAATCAAGCAGAAAGCCTTCATTATCTGTTTTTATGATGGCACAGTTACGCACACGGTCAACTGTATAACCTTCTGTATCCCAGTCAAGCATGGCATTCGGGTGGGTATCTTCTAATAAGAGTCTGAACGCTTTTGCCGGATAAAGATTATCACCATTGCAGGCTATGAATCGGCTATTTTGCCAGGAAGGAAATTGAGCCAGAGTCTGTTCTATGGCATCGCTTGTGCCAAGTGGTTTCTCTCTGTTTTCAGGAATGTATTGTCGGGCAAATTGAATACTAAGCCCCCAGTTATCAGCCTTAGTCATGAGGTTCTCATAATGAGGCTGTGTGACGGTATCTTTTGGATTTAATACCAGAATAACCTCTTTAATACCGGCCTGAGAAGCATTGTATAATACGTAGTCCAGAAAAGGACGGCCATTTTTACCTAAGCCAATCATACATTTAGGTAGAGTATTGGCTTGTTCAATGAGTTTTGGGTCAAGGGAGCCATCTGTCTCCATCGCCTTTTTCATACGGGACGACATACCCCCGGCAAGAATAAGAAGTTTCATTTAATTCTGTTTCTAATCAATCGCCGGCAATATAATTATAATTGTGGAACCTCTCCCTACTTCTGACTCAATTGATATTTTTCCCCTGTGAATTTCGATGATTCTTTTGGTAAGCGGTAGCCCGATTCCATGCCCCGAAACCTCGTGCGTATTGACGGAACGATAAAACGGCTCAAATATATGCTCTAAATCTTCTGCTGATATACCAGCGCCCTGATCAACGAATCGTACCTCTAGTTCTTTTTTACGGGCATGTATCATCACCTGACAAACAGGTTCTGTGCTGTATTTACACGCATTTTCCATGAGATTCATAAAAGCCATTTTCAATAAGGCTCCATTACCCATAACCGTTATATCTTCCGAATCCGGCACTTCTTCAAAACTTACGTTTATTTCATATTGGGGTTTATTCTGCATCAATTGTCCGCGAGCCTGCCATAGCAGGTCATCAACTCTTACTTGTCTTAAATCTACAAGATGTGCATCTGCATTTGCCCGTACTAGTTCCAGCAACTCGTTTACCAATTTAATCATATCCTGCACCTCGGCCTTTACAGACTCCAGCGCTTGCTGATATTCTTCATTGGTACGCTCTTTCATCAGGGCAACTTCGGCCTGTCCCTGCATAATAGTCAGCGGTGTGCGTAATTCGTGCGTTACGTAAGAAACGAAATTTCTTTGCTGGGTATAGGCAAATTCCAGACGGTCGAGCAGGTCATTAAAGGTTCTGGCCATTTGTCCTACCTCATCGTGGAGGTTTGCCTCTGGTAAGCGCTTATTAGAATCATGGGCTGTGATTTGCTCCATCCGGTCAGCTATCTGCCCAATGGGTTTCACATCCCGCTTTACGAAAAAGCGCATCATAAGAATAATGACAATGATAGCAATGAAAGTACCGACAATTAGTAAATCCCGTAGTCTTTCCTGCTTGGCATAGCCAAAATCGTCAATGGCTGTGGCCGATAAAATTACTTTCTGATGTGTTTCAGGAATTTCGTAGAGAAAAAGTATTCTGTCAATATCGAGACTATCAATAGCTACCTCTTTTCTTCGCAATACTCTTCGAAGCAGGGCTGGAGCTAATTGCTTTTCGGATAAAGACACATAAATTGCCTTGCCTGTAGTATCATAAATTCCGGTTGTCTCCCCCTTCATTCTGAATTCTGAATTGATTTCAAGGCGTTCAAGAATCTCAGGAGTAAGCGAACTACTGTCAGCAAGTAAACGCTCACGGGAAATGGCATTCTGCTTTAAAATCTTAAGAAATTCTTTCTGCCGGAAATCAGCATAAAAATTGTATATAACAATGGAAAACGCACCAAACAAAATGGAAACTATCAAGGAGGCACGAAGTGGTTGTCTATCTACAATTTTCATTCAAACGGTTTCTTAGTCTTCTTTCAGAATATAGCCCATTCCCACCACAGTATGGATAAGTTTGGTGGTGAAATCTTTATCAATCTTTTTACGCAGAAAATTAATATATACATCAATCGTATTGGTACCGGTATCAAAATGTATATCCCATACTTTTTCTGCAATATCAACACGAGATACTACCCGGCCTCTGTTACGCATTAAATATTCAAGGAGCGCAAATTCACGGGCTGTTAAATCTATAGTATTTTGCCCGCGTCTTGCTACTTTTTCATTCATATCAAGCTCCAGGTCAGCTACTTTCAAAATGTTCTGTTGAGGTAACATATCGCCTGAGCGACGTTGCAATGCTCTCAAACGCACCAGTAACTCTCTGAATTCAAAAGGTTTTACCAGATAATCGTCTGCTCCTGCTCCAAAACCAACCAGTTTATCATTGATACTTCCCATAGCAGTAAGCATCAGAATAGGCGTACCCAATTGCTCCTGGCGTAATTGTTGGGCTAAATCAAAACCATTTATTTTAGGAAGATTTACATCAAGCACTAATACATCGTATGGATTACTCAATGCCATATTTTTGCCGATTTGACCATCGAAGGCAACATCTACATTACACGCATTTTCTTCCAGTCCTTTTTTAACAAATTCGGCTAATTTAGGTTCATCCTCTACTATTAAAACTCTCATATCGTTTGGCATTGTTATATTAGATTTTAAGTTAATGAATAATTCGGATAAAATAAAACCATGAAAAATTTTATTTGGAAATCTTATAATACTAACAATATGACAGAGTGTTTAGTATTATTTACAAAATTGAGTTTCTGAGATGAAGATAGCTTTAATATGGTATTAAAAACGTATTAAAAGCGTTGGTCTTTTCTTAGATTATAAGTATCTGAAATGTGTTGAAAATTCCGAAAAAATATTTAGCAAATAAAAAAAGCTGGGTCAATTTGCCCAGCCTTTGTCCTATTGAATCCACACAACTTTTATGAAAAAACTATATTACTTCTTAAATAATATCCTGTAAAAAATTTTGGGTATTAGCAATGACAAATGAATGGTTTGTCATGCTTATTGATACAAATTTAGACGAAGGCATTAAAATTGTTATTAATAGCAGGTTAAAAAGGGATTAAAATGCAGGGGTAGGTATAAAAAAAAGGACTGGAGTAAATGACTCCAGCCTTTCCCGCTACTAAATCCACACAACTTTTATCTTTAATATTTTTATTCTGATGATCTGTGGCTTAATTTCTTAAGCATTTTGATGAAATCCCCACTTTTTCTACAATTCTTTTACTAATGATTTCAGCTCCAAATATAAAAACGAAATAAATAACTAAACAAGTATTTTTTTAATTATTTATTTTTAATAGGACAAATGTAAAAAAAACTCTGGTAAAAAAACAAGAAATTTTATAATTTTCTTGAAATATATTCGTTGTCTGCTCCTATCTTTCCGTTTTCTAATCCAAATTTAGAAATAATTTTATATACTACAAAATTATTATTTCGGAGAAATCATAGACGAATGGCAAAAATATAGCTACCAAATTTTTTTGATACCTTTTCAATAGAGCCAGAATCTATTTTTAATAGTCTGGTTTTATTAAAAAGCAAGATACATCAAGCGCTGAAACGCTTATATTATTGTCTTAGTTAACAAAAAATATCGGGAATGAATCAGGGTTTTGCAGAGGGGTCATTTCTTTTCTTTTTAAATGCCCATTGATAGACATCTTTAAAAAATTCAGGCTGTAATTCCAGCCCATAACTATAATAAAAACCGTCGTAGTTCTCCTGAATATTTTGTGCAACCAGTGCATATCTATAGCCTCCCTGCACCGATATGCCAACCCATCTGGTAGCCTTCCATTTTACATACAGACCTGTCTGAATGGGAAGGAAAAAATCTTTCCTTTTCCAGATTTGAATATCCGTCAATAAATCTGTTCCTCGATTTTTTGTGGCGCCCATACCTACTTCAACAGGCATACTAACCCGCCAGCGACGGGTTTCGATGAAGTTTTTCCAATACATCAGGCTAAGGAAATATAAATCCGTTTTGGTATAATAATCCAGATTAACAAGTTTGGAATTATTTCTTCTGAAATTAAGCAGTTTTAAATAAGAATTGAAGTTCAGCCAATAATAACCAACTGTAATCTGGTTTCTTTTTTTGCCGAAAACAATGCCAGTATTGACACCAAAG